>JAITHO010000031.1 GCA_031279915.1 Tannerellaceae bacterium | reverse complement strand
CCCTCCAATAAATTATCAAGTGAGCAATCACTGAATTTATTGTAAATTGCGCCATTAAACGATTAAGATAGCATGGGAAAAAATAAAACAAAGAGCAAAGTGCCGACTTTTGACAAGTTGCTAAACCCTACATTAGAAGCTTTAAAATTGCTAGGGGGCTCGGGATCTATCGAAGAGATCAATGAAACTGTTTATAGAATTGCCAATCTTGATGAGGAAACTTTGAGTATTCCACATAAAGATGATGGTATGCAAAGCGCTATTGATTATAGACTTGCTTGGGCTAGAACATACCTGAAAAAGTATGGGTTGATAGAGAATTCTTCGAGAGGGGTTTGGGCTTTAGTGGATAATGAAATAGATTTGAACTCATACAATCCGAACCATATTGTTAAAGCTGTAAGAGAAGAAAACCATAATCCGGAAAAAGACAATATCGCGCAGACTAAAAGTTTAGATCCAAGTATTGAAGACGGCGCTGATGAGTTAGACTGGAAAGAACAGCTCCTCAATGTTATTCAAGGTATTGATGCTTCTGCATTTGAAAGGCTTAGTCAAAGAATATTAAGGGAAAGCGGATTTATTCAAGTTGAAGTTATTGGGAAGTCTGGTGATGGAGGTATTGATGGGAAGGGTATTGTCAGGCTTAATGGATTTTTAAGTTTTCACGTTTTCTTTCAATGTAAAAGGTTTAAGAACTCGGTGGCATCAAGCTACATTCGAGATTTTAGAGGAGCTATGCAAGGTCGAGCTGATAAGGGATTGTTTATTACCACAGGTAAATTTACGCGGGATGCTATGAAAGAGGCTTCCAGAGATGGCGCTCCTCCGATTGATTTGATTGATGGCGACTTGCTGTGTGAGAAATTGAAGGAATTTAGTCTTGGGGTTAAAACTGAATTAATTGAAGCTGTCACTATCAATCCTGAGTGGTTTGCAAAGATTTAGCGCCAAGGAAAATAAAAGCAAATTTGTTTTGTGTATCTCCCAGCGGAGAATAAGGGGCTGAAATTAGTACACGTCCAGATCTATTAGGTATATGAACTTCTAATAATTAGATTTTTCAGGGCTTGCTACATGAGGCAAAAGTGGTGTGTACTTTCTTTGCCGACGGAACAGTGAGGCTGAAAAAGCAATTATTAGAAGTTTCTTACTGATTCTTTCGACTTCGGATTAGATGATCTTCTCCAGGCTGGCCAGAGTTGCGTTCAGATCTTTATCCGTGAGCTCGTAGTTGGTGAGGTCGCCGGCCAGATATTGGTCGTAGGCGGCCATGTCGAGCAGTCCGTGGCCGGAGAGGTTGAAGAGGATGACGGGCGAGGCGCCTGCTTCCTTTGCCTTTAGGGCTTCGCTGATGGCGGCGGCTATGGCATGGGCCGATTCGGGGGCGGGGATGATGCCTTCGGCTCGGGCGAAGAGGGTTGCGGCGTCGAAGGTTTCAAGCTGGGGAATGTCAACGGCTTCCAGCAGTCCGTCGCTGCGCAGTTGGCTCACTATGGCTCCGGCTCCGTGATAGCGCAGTCCGCCCGCATGTATGTTTGCGGGGGCGAAGGTATGTCCGAGGGTGAACATTGGCAGCAGCGGGGTGTATCCGGCCTCGTCGCCGAAGTCGTACTGGAACTCTCCGCGAGTGAGCTTTGGGCATGAGGAGGGTTCGGCTGCAATGACGCGGATGTCTTTCCCTTCCTTCAACTTATGCCGCAGGAATGGGAAGGCTATGCCTGAGAAGTTCGATCCTCCGCCGAAGCATCCTATGATGATGTCGGGATAGTCGCCGGCCATCTCCATTTGCTTCTCTGCCTCCAGCCCTATTACGGTTTGATGCAGCATGACGTGATTGAGCACGCTGCCCAGGGTGTACTTGCAGTTGGGCGTTTGCATAGCGAGTTCAACGGCTTCGGATATGGCGGTGCCGAGGCTTCCCTGATAGTTTGGATTGTCGGTAAGGATGGCGCGGCCCGATTTGGTGCTCATGCTCGGCGATGCTATGACCTGTGCGCCGAAGGTTTGCATGATTGATCGGCGATAGGGCTTTTGGTGGTAGCTCACCTTCACCATATATACTGCCAGCTCAAGCCCGAAGGCTTTGGCGGCATACGACAGGGCGGCTCCCCACTGGCCGGCTCCCGTTTCGGTGGTAATGTTCGTCACCCCTTCTTGCTTGCAGAAATATGCCTGGGCGAGGGCAGAATTAAGCTTGTGCGATCCAACGGGGCTGACGCTTTCGTTTTTGAAGTAGATGCGCGCCGTGGTATCGAGCGCCTTCTCTAATCCGTAGGCCCGAACAAGAGGAGTGGGCCGCCATACCTTATACATATCACGCACTTCTTCGGGGATATCTATCCAGGCATCAGTTTGATTCATCTCCTGGTCGGCCAGGGCTCGGGCGAAGAGCGGATAGAGGTCGGAGGCAGCGATGGGCTCCTTGGTGGCGGGATTAAGCAGCGGGCGCGGCTTGTTGATCATGTCGGCAGCGATGTTATACCAGCGCGTCGGTATATCGGCCTCTTGAAGTAAAAATTTCTTTGTTGTCATGATTAATATGAATTACATTTAGTAAGAGATTTCATGGGATTCTTTGCATTGTGACAGCAAAGAAACGAATATTTTTTAAGCTGCCTATTTTTCCCCCGAAATATCATACATTTGCTGTATTAAATACACACAGCAATAATGAAACGATTTGTTATCCTTATCACAGTACTATCGCTGGCGCTCCCCATCCTAGCCCAGCAGCCACCCGTATCATTCAAGTTCTACGGATTCGTTCGCGACGAACTCTTCTACAACTCGCGCAAGAACGCCGAGGGCGTCGACGGCCTCTATCACCTCTACCCCTTAAACCGCAAGCCTTCAGCCGAAAACGGCAAAGACCTCAACGCCATCCCGCACGGCAACTTCTACGCTATCGCAAGCCGTGTGGGCGTCGATATCGCAGGGCCCAACGTGGGAGCAGCCAAGCTCACAGCGCGCATGGAAGCCGACTTCACCGGATCGAGCTCCACCCCCTTCATCCTCTACCTGCGCCAGGCCTTCGTAAGGCTCTCATGGAGCAGCGGATCATCACTTCAGATAGGCCACGCCTGGCATCCGCTCTTCGGCGAAGTATTCCCCGACGTGCTCGACCTCTCCACAGGCGCACCCTTCCAGCCCTTCAATCGCAGCCCATTGATAAAATATAGCTTCAACAGCGGCAAGCTATCGCTATCCTTAGCCGCCATCTGGCAAGTATCATCCCTATCCACAGGCCCCGACGGCAAGAGCAACGCATATATCAAAAACTCACTGCTGCCCGAACTTTTTGCGGGAATAAACTACCGCAGCGGAGGCTTCCTCGGAGGCATCGGCGTCGAAATGCTATCCCTCAAACCGCGCACCGAAGCCTCGCCCGCAGGCGCCACAGACTCCAGATTCAAAGTCGACGAACGCATCACCACCACATCCCTCACCGCCCAAGCCCAATACCGCCGCGGCAACCTCTTCCTCGCCGCCAAAAGCCTCTTGGCATCAAACCTCGGACACACATCGCTGCTCGGAGGATACGGCATCTCGGCCATCGACTCCCGAACCGGACAGCAAGAGTACACCGCCCAGCGGCACTCCACATCATGGCTCGACATCACCTACGGAAGCAAATGGCTCGGAGGCCTCTTCCTCGGATACTCCAAAAACCTCGGAACCTCAAAGCCCATGATCAACAGCGCCTTTTACGGCTCCGGATACGACATCGACCGCCTCCTCCACCTCACCGCAACCTTCACCTACAACCTTCCCCACTGGAAAGCCGGCTTTGAATACAGCGCCACAACCGCCTATTACGGAGCCGTTAACCTCAGCACCGGCAAAGTAAGCCCCGGCGACCCCATCACCTGCCACCGCCTCCTCGGCGTCATCATGTACACCTTTTGAGGGGGAGATAAATCGCCCCCCGAGCATGCGAGGGTCTGGTGCACGGGCGTGCGAGGGTCTGGTGCACGATCGTTCGAGGGTCAGCCAAACGAGCGTTCGAGGGTCAGCCAAACGGGCGTTCGAGGGTCAGCCAAATGGGCGTTCGAGGGTCAGCCAAACGGGCGTTCGAGGGTCAGCCAAACGAGCGTTCGAGGGTCAGCCAAATGAAGGAAGGCCCGTTTTCTTACAAAACGTCAGGGGGGAGGAAGTTCCAGGGCGAACGGATGACGGACAGGAGGACATATAGGGCGATACATGCGCAATATATCCACCCTTTCTTTCTGAATTTCGACGTAGCAAAAAGATGAGAGGCCAGAATGGCTAATGGCATACAGCTCAGCCCGAGAAATTCTATCCGCTGCTGCTCGTATACCAATGCGAGAGAAAAGGATATTAAGGCTATGATGATTGTAAAGAAAAGGAATTGCCGTGTGCGAACGCTCTCGTCGTATTCATGTATAAATATGTTGAGGATGGAAGCTCCGGCTAAGATGATCATCGCGATCATGAATATCCAGTCGGCTGTGCGTATGCCGTTTAGCTCCGGTCGACTAATCATGGTGAGGGAAAGGAAAGGGCCGTGCAGGGCATCGAAGCTCCGCGTCCAAACGCACCATCCTGCCAGAAACCAATAAACGGTTGCAAGGCCGGTGAGCGATGCAAGTATTCCACGTATACTCATGCTTTTCAGCGAGTACATTCCCCACCAGAATACCGGCACGAACCATAGCAGATGTATCCATAGCAAACTTCCCACCCCGAGCAATAAGCTGGCATTGTATATGTTAGCGATGCAATCAGGATCGCGATATGTCTTCAGTATTTGATAAAACGCGAGAATGAGGCAGAACATAGCAAGCGAGGCAGCGTTAAGCGGCAAGAAAGCCGTATTGCAAGAGATGAGAATAAGGTATAGAAGAAATGGGAGATAGGTTTTCTCGCGTATGATGATCTGCACGTAATTAGCACGATGTATGATAATTGCGCCTCCAATGAGGAGCATCAGCCCAACGAGATATGCGCCGGTTTTGCTGGTGAATGCGATGCATACCATCTCCCAGAGCGGCGTGGCGGCAGCTTCGCTATATACGGGGTATCCTATTGATTGTGTGTATCCTGCGATCCAAAAGGATGCTGAAACGATAAGCAGCAGTCCGATGTTGAACGGCCCGCTGATAGTTGTGGTTTTTTCATATCGAGATGAAGGCTTGCGCATAGGGAATCAAAGGTCGAAGCCTATGTCTCTGCGATAGTACATGTCTTTGAAGCGGATGCGCTCTGCAGCCTGATAAGCCAGCTCCAAGGCCTCGGAGATGCTGTCGCCGCGTGCGCTGACGGAGAGTACGCGCCCTCCGCTGGTGAGGATTTGGCTATTGCTCAAGCGGGTTGCGGCGTGAAATATGATAGTATTGTCGGGGAATATGCAATCGAGGCCTTCGATATTAAGGTTTGCTTCGTAACGAGCCGGATATCCGCCGCTTGCCAGCACGACGGTCACGGCCGCCCGCTCATCCTCGACGATGGCCTGCTCATTCAGCGTTTCGGATGCGACGGCATTGAAGAGGTCGACGATATCGTTCTGTATGCGAGAGAATACGACTTGCGTTTCTGGATCGCCCATCCTGCAGTTGTACTCCACCACGTAAGGCTCTCCTCCAACGTTCATCAGTCCCACGAAAATGAAGCCTTTGTATGGTATGCCCTCGGCCCGTAGTCCGCGCACGGTGGGCAGGAGGATCCGCTCGTGGGTTTTGCGCATAAACTCCTTATCAGCAAAAGGGACAGGCGAAACTGCGCCCATCCCTCCTGTGTTTGCTCCCGTATCTCCTTCGCCCACTCGCTTGTAGTCTTTCGCCACAGGCAGCGTCACGAAGTTCGCGCCATCGGTTAATATGAACACTGAGCATTCGATGCCCCTCAGATACTCTTCAATCACCACCTTGTTGCTTGCCTTTCCGAAGCGTCCGTTGAGCATGTCGCGCAGTTCGCGCTGTGCATCATCAAGGCTGTCGACAATGATAACGCCTTTGCCAGCAGCGAGGCCGTCGGCTTTGAGCACGTAGGGAGGCTGCAATGTCTGAAGGAAGGCGAAAGCGTCGGCGATAGTATCCGATCTGAAAGTGCGATAAGCTGCGGTTGGGATGCCGTGCCGCATCATGAAGGCTTTAGCGAAATCCTTGCTGCCTTCCAGTTCCGCTCCGGCAGCAGATGGCCCGATTACCGGAATATGCCGCAGAGCCGGATCGTTAATAAAGTAGTCGTAAACACCTCTAACCAACGGCTCTTCCGGCCCCGGAATGACCATCTGTATATCGTGGGCTATGCAAGCCTGCTTGAGCGCATCGAAGTCGGTTAGATTAATGGGCAGATTCGTACATAGGGAGGCTGTGCCGGCATTACCTGGGGCAATGAAGATGCGAGCGGCATGCTTGCTTTCGTTGATTTTCCAAGCCATGGCATGTTCGCGAGCGCCGGAGCCTAATAGTAGAATGTTCATGCTTAATCGTCGACGTCTTCTTCTTCGCTCTTGCTCTTTACTTTGCGCTTGCGTTCCTTCTTTGCGCCTTCGAACATCTCGTAACAGCGATATTCACATTCCAACTGTCCGTTCATGAGCGTGTACCGTTCCTTATGCCGGAGGGCTATCTGGTTGAAACAATCCTCTTTGTAGCTAAGGATCCAGACGTTGTATCCCATGAAAGCATGCTTCATGCGCTCGCCAATCATGCTGTAAAGCTCCGGCAGGTTGTATTGCGAGAAGCGTTCGCCGTAAGGTGGATTGGTGATCATGATTCCCGGCTGCGGCGGATTGGAGTATTGCTGGAAGGGGATCACTTCGAGTTCGATATATTTTGCCAGTCCAGCGTTGCGGATATTTTTGCGCGCAGCTTCGATAGAGGTTGCCGAGATATCGCTCCCATAGCATTTGAACTTGAAGGGCCGCTCGCAACTTTCGTCGTTATAGATGCGTTCGAGCATCTCGCGGTCGAAGTCGTTCCAGTTCTCGAATGCGAATGAGGCGCGATGCACTCCGGGAGGAATGTTCATGGCAATCATAGCTGCTTCTATGAGCAGAGTTCCCGATCCGCACATCGGATCCACAAAGTTCGAATCACCTTTCCATTTGCTCAGCAATATCATGCCGGCAGCCAGAACCTCGTTGAGCGGAGCGTCAGTCTGTTCGATGCGATAGCCGCGCTTGTGCAAACTCTCGCCTGAGCTATCAAGAGAGATCGTGCAATCATTGTGAGAAATGTGAACATGAATATATATATCAGGATTGTTGACGCGAACGGAGGGCCGTTTGTTGAATCTTTCGTTGAAATAATCGGCGATAGCATCCTTGGTTTTGTAAGCCACAAACTTTGAATGGTTGAAATCCTCGGAGTTAACGACTGAGTCGATGGCGAAAGTATTGTCGACAGACATATAGTTCTCCCAAGCTATGCCAAGGGCTTTGTTATATACGGTTTCGGCATCTCCTGCCTTAAAGCTGTAAATGGGTTTTAATATTCTAAGCGCCGTGCGGCAGTGGAAATTTGCCTTATAGAGTAACTCCTTGTCGCCAACGAATGACACCATGCGCCGTCCGGGCTTAATCTCGCTAGCCCCTAAGGCTTCTAATTCCTTTGCCAATATATCCTCCAACCCGTAGAGAGTCTTGGCGACCATTTCAAATACTTCTTGCTGCATTGTAAATGTTTGAATATATCACTTTTGTTTATTTTTAAGAACGATGCAAATGTACATATTAATAAAGAAGCGACAATCAATAAGTCAGATTTAGCGAATATTTTTTAGAAATTTGTGTGATTTTTCGCTGCGATCTTTGTCTTATCAATGTCTACGCTTCTTTTTAGACCATTTCCATCCATTATAAATATACGAATTTAAGAACCTTCCCGAACTGGGCCGGCAGGCTTAGGCGGAAGGGGCCGGCGCTCGTCAGTGTAGCAATAAGGGTATCGCCTGTAAATAGATCTGCAACGTGGGCTACGGCATTGTCGGGGATATCCATGTCGGCGAAGGCTCTGTCGGGGATTCGGATATCGACGCTGTGCTCTCTGTCGTCAAAGTTGATGGCCACGAGGATAAGCTCCTTCTCATACTTCCGCAAGAATGCATATACCGCGCTGGAGTTGAAGTTCGGATGCCCCACGTTGGCATACATCAGATCGTGGAAGGCGCCTTGCGTGATGGCCGGCTCGCTGAAGGCTATGCTCAGCAATCGCACATACTTCTCGCGCAACGCTTGCTGCTCAGCCGGAAGTTTTCCTTTGAGCCATTGCCGAACGCTTGCCATACTCCAATAGTCGAATATCGAAGTCCGTCCGTCGAGACCGCTGAAGCCTTCGGCATCCATTCCTTTTTCGCCAAGCTCTT
>JAITHO010000012.1 GCA_031279915.1 Tannerellaceae bacterium | reverse complement strand
GTAGAAATCAGCATGTTCTGCTATGTGGAGCTTATTGAGAATCGTTTTGAAAGCTATTTAAATAAGTCGTGTCATGAATATGTTTTGTTTACGTGATTAATATTTCCGCAAATATAAATAAAAAACAAATGTCAACTCCAAATCGCAACGGCCCGCCGGAAATCCGAGAGCAAAAAACACATATCGCAATGTCTCGCCAGAAATCCGAGAGGAAAAACCACATATCGCAATATCGCGACGGAAATCCGAGAGCAAAACTCCAAATCGCAACGGCTTGCCGGAAATCCGAGAGCAAAAACTATATATCGCAACGGCCTGCCGGAAATCCGAGAGCAAAAACCACATATCGCAATATCGCGACGGAAATCTGAGAGCAAAAACTATATATCGCAATATCGCGACGGAAATCCGAGAGCAAAAACCACATATCGCAATATCTCGACGGAAATCCGAGAGCAAAAACCACATATCGCGACGGCTCGACGGAAATCCGAGAGCAAAAAGTATATATCGCAATGTCTCGCCGGGAATCCGAGAGCAAAAAATATATATCGCAATGTCTCGACGGAAATCCGAGAGCAAAAACCACATATCGCAATGTCTCGCCGGAAATCCGAGAGGGAAAACCACATATCGCAATATCGCGCCGGAAATCCGAGAGGAAAAACCACATATCGCAACGGCTCGACGGAAATCCGAGAGCAAAAACTATATATCGCAACGGCCTGCCGGAAATCCGAGAGCAAAAAGATTAGAGCGTGCTCTGTGGTATGGTAAATGTGGCAGAAAGTAGGGGCAGGTTTCAAACCTGCCTCTATGCTTGCCCAAAGAGGTCATTCCTGCATTGATGCGAAAAAGTTTTTGGGGAGGCATCGAGATATATTCATAATTAATATGTAAATTTGTCAGTATAACATGACTGAAATAGCATAATTACACAAAAAAATATGTTGACAAAAGTAGATGTACAGCAAATAAAGCAGCGATACGGTATCATTGGCAACGCGCAAGGGCTGAACAGGGCTATCGACGTTGCTCTTCAGGTTGCGCCAACGGATCTGTCGGTGCTTATAACGGGCGAAAGCGGCGTGGGAAAAGAGAGTTTTCCGCAGATGATTCACCAGAACAGCCCGCGTAAACACGGGCAATATATTGCCGTCAACTGTGGCGCAATTCCCGAAGGTACAATCGATTCGGAATTGTTTGGGCACGAAAAAGGTTCTTTCACGGGGGCGCTGGCCGATCGCAAAGGTTATTTTGAATCGACCGACGGGGGAACAATTTTCCTCGACGAAGTGGGCGAACTTCCTGTACCCACGCAGGCGCGCTTGCTGCGTGTGTTGGAAACGGGCGAATTCATCAAGGTCGGATCGGCTAAGGTGCTGAAAACGAATGTTCGGATAGTGGCCGCAACGAATGTCGACCTGGTGAGGGCCGTTGGCGACGGCAAGTTTCGCGAAGATTTATACTATCGCCTAAGCACCGTTCCTATCCGCGTTCCTCCGCTTCGCGAGCGGGTTGACGACATTATGCTCCTCTTCCGGAAGTTTGCGGCCGACTGTGCTGATAAGTATCGCATGCCTCCGATACGGATCGAAAACAATGAGGCAAGGCGGATTCTCCTGGCGTACCGATGGCCCGGCAACGTTCGGGAGCTGAAGAACATAACGGAGCGAATCTCTATTATAGAAGAGAGCAGAGACATTTCGCCCGAAATTCTGCAAACATATCTACCTGAAATATATGTAGAGAAACTGCCTGTTCTGCTCACTTCCGAACGCGAGCGCCGAACTTTCAACAACGAGCGCGAGATTCTATACCAGGTGCTCTTCGACCTTCGCAACGATGTTAACGAACTCCGCAAACTTGTTCAGGATATAATGAGCGGGCAGATGCCGGCCGTTGCCGAAGAAAGCTTCGCTCGCCCGCTCCATAAGGCCGTTCCTGTCGAAGAAGCAGTACCGGTTGAAGAAGCCAGTTACTCCCTCGAAGAAGCCGAGAAGGATATGATTCGGAAAGCCCTTGAAAAACATAGCGGCAAACGCAAAAACGCAGCCGCCGACCTTAAAATATCAGAACGTACCCTCTACCGAAAGCTAAAGGATTATGGACTGGAATAAAAGGGCGAAATTATTCGCAACGGCATCTGTCGTACTGCTCATGGCCGTCGGTTGCAAGATATCGTATAGTTTCAGCGGATCATCAATTGATTATGCAGTGACGAAAACAATTCGCATAAGCGACTTCCCTAACCAGGCGGCGCTTGTCTATCCTCCTCTATCGCAAAGTTTCAGCGAAGGGCTTCGCGACAAATATGTTCGCCAAACCAAACTCCAGCTCGTGCAAGCCAATGGCGACATGGAGCTCGAAGGCGAGATCGTTGGGTACGACGTGGCTCCCATGGCCATCAAAGAAGACGCCTACTCCTCGCTCACCAAGCTAACGATGACCGTTCGCGTGCGATTCGGCAACCGAGCCAATCCCGACAAAGATTTCGAACAAAACTTCTCAGCCTTCCGTGAATTCGACAGCAATCGCATGCTGCAAGACGTGCAAGAAACCCTCAACGACGAGCTCACCAAAGAAATCGCCGATCTTATATATAACGCAACCGTGGCCGACTGGTAAAGCACAATGAACGAAGATCTCTACGCCTGCATGGCTGATCACTCGCTACTAACGCGCGAAACCCTTCCGTGGCTGGAGCGGCTCGTGACAGAGCACCCATACTTCTCCACCGCACGAATGCTCTACCTCAAGAACCTCGCTCTGCTGAACGACGCGCGCTTCAAAGCCGAACTGGAACGCACCTCAATATACGTTCCCGATCGAAAGATGCTATTCATACTCATCGAAGAAGTACGCTTCATCGTCGTAAAGCGCCCAACCCAGGAAAAAGAAGACGCCTTCGGCATTATCGACGAATTCCTCCAATCGCACAACAATCGCCTTGGCGACGCACACTCCGACCCCGCCATACTCTTCCCCACATCCGCATCAATCGATTATATATTCTGGCTTGAGAAAGGCCAGCGCGTACAAATCGAAGACAACGCTCCAAAGCTCAACGCCCACGAACGCGTAGACGGATTCATCCGCGTGGCCGAAGAACGCGCCCGAACCGGACACACCGTAATCGACCCCAATCGCAATCCCACCGCCGAAGCTCCACTACGCATGGGCGAATACGGCCCCGACGACGACTCCTTCTTCACCGAAACGCTCGCACGAGTGTATATCAAGCAACAACGATACCGCAAAGCCCTGGAAGTTCTCCAAAAAGTGAGCTTGAAATATCCGCAGAAAAATCTTTACTTTGCAGATCAAATCAGGTTTCTGGAAAAATTAATTATTAACGCGAAAAATAAGAATTAACATGTACGTATTCATTTCAGTGATTATTCTGATAGCAGCAATCCTGCTGATATTAATCGTTCTGGTACAAAACTCTAAAGGAGGCGGCCTCGCATCCGGATTCTCATCCTCAAATCAAATCATGGGAGTACGCAAAACAACGGATTTCCTCGAGAAAGCCACTTGGTCGCTGGCCGGTACCATAATCGTACTCTGCATCATTATAACTGCCTTCCTCCCGCGACAGGCGCAAGTTAACAGTTCAGAGATACAGCAGCAGGTGAACGAAGCTCCGCTGATCGATCCCAACGCAGCAACTACCCCCGACTTCGGCCCCGCACAGCCACAAACAAACTCCGTCCCACTTCTCCCCGAAGAAGAACCGGCAAATTAAAATAGAGGACGAGCAACACAAAGCCGCTGATCAATTAAACTTCAGCGGCTTTTTTGTGCTATAATATTTAAGAAGGAGCAAGCGTCGATTTAGCTATGCCCTAAAAAAAGAGCCGGCAGAAATAAATCTTGCCGGCCCTCAGCCTCAGGCTTTAGTTAAATCCAACTTAAACATGTATAAACTTATTGAGATTAATATGAATGAAGGAGTTGAAATTCTTTTATGCGATAATTGTCAGACATGATGCAGCTTTAGTTCGTCCAGGGCTCTTGTTTTAGATCTGTAATAATCATCTGCGAACGGGTTTGCAGGTCAGCCGGGCCGTCTGATTCGAACCTCAGCTTGAAGATGTACACGCTGCCGGATTTGAGCTCCATGTCGGGAATAATCCAGGTGTATTGCTTTTGTTCGGAACTGAAGAATTGTATCGTTTCGCTGTGAGGATCGAGGGAATTGTCCACCGTGTGAGGAATAACAATTGCCTCAAATGTCGTATCGTTGTCGGCAATCCCAACGGGAGGACGTCCGGCTCCAAATATGTCGAAGGCTTTATTCTCGCTTGCTGCTGCAACGATGCCGGTATTTAAATCGAGCTGCGCTTTGAGCGGCATCCCGTTGATGAGGCTTTTCATGCCGTGCAGAACAACGCCCTCCTCGGCAGTGATGTAGATAATAATTTTAGTAAGCAGATGGCGGAAGGTAAGGTCGATTGGGCTATAGCTTGGCATTTGCGGCGATTCGCTTTTGCCGTACAAAACATCGATGGCTGCCAGGTTCTGCTGCTTGCTTACGTCGATTGGATAGATATAATTACAGATGTTGCCAGGATTATTGCCCGTCGGTTTGTAAGGATAATAAGCTATGAAGTTGACCCTTTCTTCCGTTGAAGGATAGAAGATTTGCTGCCTGTCGCCGGCAACAAATGCTATCTGGTTGTTATCTACAGTCGTCGCATAATATGCTCTGTTATCTGCAATGCTGTTAGCAATGTTATTGTCTGATTCGAGCAGCATATATATGCCGATTGAATCGCCTTCGACCCATGTGTTATCGCTGGAATTGGTGCGCGTAGGTATGCCGGAATCGGATGATGAGAAGCGCACTGCAAGGGTTTCTGCTGACAAAGGCATATCAAGATATACTTCATCGGTTACGCAAGCCTGTAAGCCCAATAATAGGAAGGCTAAGCTGTTAATTATTGCCTGGAAATAGTGTTTCAGAATAGAATTATCCATGTTTAAGTTTATATGAATTATGTCATCAATTATTATGAGTATTAATCGAAATAAAGCCTGTGATATTCCCTGTGCCCGAGCTTGTTCGGAATGTAAATATCGGAGATGTACGTATGTTTAATTGTCGTTTTGCCGACTCTATAAAAGCATTATTTTGACTTGATTTCATATTTGAGTTATTTATAAAAAGAGATAGTGTTTATGAGTACAAATATATATGTGTTAATAATTGTTTGAATTCACAAGGCTCAGCAAAATATTCACTCGACAATATGCTGTCAATGTTTTTTTTCACCTGCATTATTGGCTGGCTTGCAAACTATTTTACAAGCTATTATCCTCAGGCTGGAGTTGCTTAACTCCTGCTCTTAATACTTAGGAGAAGATGGAAAACGATAAGTCGGGATAGATAGGTTTTAGAATAGCAATGCTTGTATTTCTTCCTCAAATATCTCTTTGCGGATAAGACGATAATGCGGCGCATAGGTTTCTTCATACACCCGGCTGTGGTGGCCGATATAAATTCCTTTTGCAAGATTGTCGTTTATCTCTGACAGATCGGATTCGTAGTCGGGAAGCGAGGGATGTTTAGCGCAAATGATCTCGGCTATGGCATTCCATTCCTCCTTCCATTCTTCGAGCGAAGGGGCGTTGATGTTTTGTGCGCTACGGAAAAAGGCGCTCAGAAAAAGGTCGTAGGGCACGAGATTTTTCTTTAGAACTGAGAGATTAACGCGCACAAAGTTGCCTTCCCAGCCTGTGGGTTCGAAGGCTTCGCCATCGGTGCAGGCGCAATCGCTCAGCTCGCGACGCAGATAGGCTCCGGCTCCGGTTGTATCGGCGATGAGATGGCCGGGGCCGAACTTGTCTTGGAAGAAGCTTTTGTACAAGTCTTTGATTCTTGATTCGGGATATTGTTGCATTTGCCTCTCGACGGCTTTGCTGACGGCTTCTGCAAATTGCCGATCTGTTTCGCTCCCTGTTTTCTTGCCGGAGCATCCTGCAAGGCTTGCGACTGTTGCTAATGCTAATATCATATTTCTGATTTTCATAACATATTATATTTATATGTCGACAAATATAAGAGAACTTCCAGGAAAACAAGGGCTATGCCCAAAGGAGCCTCGGCTGAGAATTTAAAGCAGATGTGAATGGCTCGCGATAATTATCGCAGCAAATTGAACTCAATTCAATGGCTCGCGATAACTATCGCAGCATATTGAACTCAATTCAATGGCTCGCGATAATTATCGCGACATATTTACATGTGTGAATGGCTTGCGGAATTTGTCGCGAGCCATCGACACATGTAATTGGCTCCAAAAATTGCGGATTGCTTGGCGCGATCTTAAAAGTTGAGCGGAGAGGGCCGTCAGCCTTGCGCATTATGCCAGATGATGCAGGCCACAAGTCCGGCGGTTTCGGTGCGCAATCGCGACGGGCCGAGCGAGATGGGGGCGAAGCCTTCCTCGGTGGCCAAGGCTATTTCCGAGGGGCTGAAGTCGCCTTCCGGGCCGATGAGGATGAGGGCGTCGGCTGGACGGCAAATGCTTTGCAGAGGAGCTTTGCTGCCTGGGGCGCAGTGGGCGATAAACCTCTGAGCGGGATGCGGGCGGCGGATAAAGTCGGCGAAATCGGCGATCGGTTCCAGCGCGGGGAGGTAGGCCTGTCCGGATTGCTTCATGGCGCTGACGAGGATTTTTTCGAGGCGGTCGGTTCGGAGTTCGCGTCGCTCGGAGTGGGCGCATCGCAGCAGGCTGATGCGATTGATGCCCACTTCGGCTGCTTTCTCGCAGAGCCATTCCATGCGGTCGGCGTTCTTGGTGGGGGCGATGGCAAGGTGCAGGTCGTGCATCCAGTGTCGCGGCAAATCAGTGCGATCGATGATGGCTATCCGGCAGTTATTGGGGTCGGCGCGTTCGATGCAGGCCTTGTAGATCGCTCCTTTTCCGTCGGCTACTAAGATCTCCGAGCCTTCGCCCAGCCGCATAACTCGTATGGCATGAGCAGCCTCCGCTGGCGGAAGTATCTGGGCGATGGATATGTCGGGAGAATAGAAAATCAATTGCGGGGGATTATGCATCAAGACGTCATCAGCCCATAATCATCCCAATGATGGTGGCTGACATTATCGATACCAGGGCGCCGCCTACCATGGCGGGGAATCCGAAGCGAGCTATGGTTTCTTTTTTGCTGGGAGCCAAAACGCCTATGCCGCCCATCAGGATGCCAATGGAGGAGATGTTCGCAAAGCCGCAGAGGATGTAGGTTGACATTATCATCGATTTGCGGTACGCAAACATCCCGGCTTCTTTCCACTCTTGCATCTGAAGGTAGGCTACGAACTCGTTCAGTATGGTTTTTTGCCCCAGAAGCGAGCCGACGGTCGTAATGTCGGGCGCCGGAACTCCAACGAGCCACATGAAGGGAGCCAGGATGATGCCGACTATAAACTGAAAGGTGAGGCCGTCGGATTTGCCGTTGGTAACGTCGGCTATCCATGCGTTAAGTCCGGAGTAATGACCGATGATGTCTTTCGTAACGAAGTTGATTAAGGCAACGATGGCGATGAAGACCAACAGCATGGCGGCTATGTTTACCAGCAGTTTGATGCCTGTGGAGGTTCCGGAGGCTAAGGCTCCGAGCGGAGAGGTTTGCTCGCCGCTTTGTTCGGAACCGACGATCCGGTCGGTGGCGGCTTCGGTTTGCGGGCAGAGCATCTTGGCTATGACGATGGCTCCCGGAGCGGCCATCACCGAAGCCGAGAGCAGGTGCTTGGCAAAGAGGATCTGCTCGGCCGGATCTGTTCCTGACAACATGCCTATATATGTTCCCATCACCGATCCGGCTATGGTTCCCATTCCTGCAACCATCACAAGGAAGATTTCCGAACGGTTCATGCTTGGTAGATAGTTCTTGATCAGCACTGGCGATTCGGTCATGCCCATGAAGATATTGCCGGCTGCAACCAATCCTTCGGCTCCGGATATGTTCATGAACTTGCGTAGCGCCCATGAGAATGCGCCTACCACCTTCTGCACTATCCCCCAAAAATATAGCAGCGATACCAGTGCGGAGAAGAATATCACGATGGGAAGCGAGTGCATCAAGAAGCTGAATCCGTTGGCTCGCTCGCCATAAGGGCCGAGCAAAAACTTCACGCCTTCGCTTGTGAAGTCGAGCATCTTAACAAAGGCGGCTCCGGCCCACTCAAAGATGTGCCCCACGATGGGGACGTACAGTATGGAGAG
>JAITHO010000175.1 GCA_031279915.1 Tannerellaceae bacterium | reverse complement strand
CATCGGTGGGGGATGAGGGCGGATAATTTGTGGGGGAGAAATACCTCGGCGGGGAATGGGGGCGACAGGTTATGAGGATGGGGGTGGGTGGCGGCGTTTATCTCCCCCAAAAAAATGTGGCAAGGGAACTTATATTATTAATTGCTTTTTCAGTTTTAGGCTCCGTCGGCATAATGATTATTTGCTTACGAAAACTCGGTTTTTGCTCTCGTCGAAAGCCTTGAAATATCGGATTATTATGAGTTCCCATAATTAAGGAAGGCTTTGGACATTCTCTGTTGAAAACTTTTCGTATTTTTTAGGCTAAAGTGTTTGTTAGACAATAGCCGAATACTTAATTTTACACGCTCGACAGACACTAAATTTAAATGAAACACAAAATAAACGTATATCATATTCCTGTATTAGCTCCCGAAAGTTTAGACGCTTTGCGTATTAATCAGTCTGGGATTTATGTGGATGCTACCTTCGGTGGAGGGGGCCATTCTGCTGCGTTGCTGGAGCGTCTTGACGGTCATGGCAGGCTGTTTGGATTCGATCAAGACGTTGATTCGATGAGGAATATTCCGGATGATTCTCGCTTCGTATATGTGCACTCCAATTTTAGGTATATGTACAACTTTTTGCGTTATCATAATGTGTTGGGAAAAGTAGATGGTTTGTTGGCCGATCTTGGGGTTTCTTCTCATCATTTTGACGATCCTGATCGCGGCTTTTCTTATCGATTTTCGGGCCCTCTTGATATGCGGATGAATCGTATGGGTAAGCTTACGGCTGCGGATGTAGTTCGAACGTATGATGAGGAGGCGTTGGCTGGCATTTTTTTGCTCTACGGCGAGCTCCGGCAGGCCCGGCAGATAGCTTCGGCAGTGGTTACGGCCCGCCGGAATAAGGATCTGGGCAGGGTGGAGAATCTGTTGGAGGTTCTCGAACCCTTTGTTAGGCACGACAGGGAGAAGAAGTTCCTTTCCCAACTATTCATGGCTCTGCGGATGGAAGTAAACGACGAAATCTCGGCCCTTAAAGAGATGCTGGAGCACATACCTGCCGCTCTTAAACAAGGAGGGCGTTTTGCGATAATCTCATATCATTCTCTGGAAGATCGCTTGGTTAAAAACTACATTAAAAGTGGCAATTTCGAGGGCGATAATCCGAAGGATATTTACGGAAATCTTCCCTCCCCATTTCGTCGGATAAATACCAAAGTAATTACTCCTCCTCCTGAGGAGATAGAACGAAACCCTCGGTCGAGAAGCGCTAAACTCAGGGTAGCCGAGCGGCTTTAAAAAAATAATAGCAAGCCGAAAAACAAGCTATAAGCAAACAAAAAACAAGTATTATTTAGATGGCAAACAAGAAACACAGAACAAAGCGAGTATCGCTCTTCACTATCTTTCGTGGAGAAGGCTTCGAAATGATAGCCGAACATTCCCGAATGATCCTTCTCATAACAATACTAACGGTTTTCTTTATCGGCAACCGATACTCCTGCGATTTGAAGAGGAAGCAGATAGATCAACTGAAGAAGGAACTAGCCGAAGCCAAGCTCCAGGCCAAGCTCCAGGCCGTGGAGCTCATCAGGTACGGCAGCCGTGCAGAGCTTGAGGAAAGGCTGCGTCGCAAAGGAAGCGCTCTGACGGTTGCTCAGCTTCCTCCTTACATATTATATAAGTAACAAAATAAGCCCCCAAAAAGATAATGAGCCATACAAAGCAGTCGGAGAATAAGTGGGCGGAAGTGCGCTACGGAATAGTGGTGCTTTTGCTCATCGCCTTGGGCGGACTGATAGTCGTCGCCATCTTGAGGATAGCATACGTTGAGAAGAAAGCCTGGCAAACCATTGCCGATATGGAGAAGGCTAAGCTTCCTAAGAATGTTATCTATCCGGAGCGCGGCAACATCTATTCGTCAGACGGCCGGCTGATGGCCACCAGTTTTCCTCTCTACTCTCTATATATAGACTTTCGGAGCGAGAAAGATATCGACTCAACGTCCTTTCTGCAGATTCCGAAAGCAAAGAAGGGCGCCGTTCCAAACGAGGAGCAGATTGCTGCATCTCTGAGGAACGGCGTCGATTCGTTAGCCTACTGTTTGGCGCGCAAGTTCGGCAGAGACGAGCGCAAGCTCCGCAGCGAACTGATGGCAGCCTTCCGCCGGCGCGATGCAAGTTTTCCTTTAACCGATAGCCCCATCTCCTATTTCGACATGAAGGAGGTTATTTCGTTCCCCTATCTCAGGCTCGGACAGTTCCGTAGCGGGCGCATAGTAGTAGAAACCGTAAAGCGCGACTATCCCTACCATTCGTTGGCTCAGCGAACCATTGGGAATATTTATGCCGAGCGCGATACGGCAGGCTACTCCAGAGGGCGCGTTGGGCTGGAGTTTCATTACGATTCGCTACTTCGCGGAGAAACGGGCCTTCAAAAGAAGCAGCGCGTTGGGCGCGGATGGATTGACGGCATTATCCGCGAGGCCGTTCGTGGAATGGATATTAGAACCACGATAGACCTTGACGTGCAGTTCATTGCCGAGAAAGCCCTTAGGCGCATGATGACAATAACCGAGGCCGAGGCAGGTTCGGTTGTTGTTATGGATGTGAAGACAGGCGAAGTGCGAGCGATATCGAATATGGGCATCGTTTCGCCCGGTGTATACGCCGAGACAGGCAACTATGCCATTAGAGATATGATAGAACCCGGCTCAATATTTAAGATAGCCTCCATAATAGTAGCTCTCGAAGACACCGTATGCCGTCCCGACGATTTGGTGGATACGGGCAAAGGCCTGTTTACGTATCAAGGCGAGGTCATCTCCGACTATAACCATGCAAGCGGCGGCAACGGCATTATAACGGTGGAGGAAGGCATCATACGCTCGTCGAATATCTGCATATCGAAAGTTGCCATTAAAGGATACGCACGCAATCCCGCCAAGTACGTTGAAGGCCTCTATCATCTCGGACTGACGGAAGATCTGCATCTGGAGATCCCCGGAGCAGGCCGTCCGATAATCCGAATGCCCAACCGGAATAACTGGTATCCGGTAGCGCTGCCCTTTATGTCTTTCGGTTACGAAACAAAGATCCCTCCTATCTACATGCTCACCCTCTATAATGCCATTGCTAACAATGGGAAGATGATGCGGCCCTTCTTCGTCAAAGACATATTGCAGGAGGGAAAGGTGGTGCACAGCAATAAACCCGAAGTCATACGCGAGGCCATTTGCTCTCCCCAAACCCTTCGCAGCGTTAAGAAGATGCTGATAGGCGTTGTGGAGAACGAACACGGAACAGGGCGCAATGCTTACTCGCCTTTGATTAGGATTGCCGGCAAAACAGGTTCGGCACAGATAGTCAAGAATAGGAGATACCAGACTAATGTTCTGAACGTATCATTCGCAGGTTATTTCCCCGCTGATGATCCGGAGTATTCCGTGATAACGGTTATACGACAACCTAAGCGCAGAAATGCAGGCGGCGATGCGGGCGCAGGAGTAGTGAAGGAGATAGCGGAAGGCATATACGTTAGCCGCAACTTCACCGACCTTCGCAAGATGCAAGCCGAATCGCAAGCCGTGCGCATTCCGGCAATAAAGGCCGGCAACGCTGAAGCAACCATCGACGTATTGAAGGAACTGAAGATCCGCACCGAACGTAACAATCTCGAATCGCCCTGGACGTCGATCTCCCGCACAGACAACAGCATCAAGCTTGCCGATATGAGAATAGACAACGGATTAATGCCCAACCTCGCCGGCATGGGAGCAAAGGACGCCATCTACTTGCTCGAAAGCATAGGCTTGAGGGTGAAGATATCGGGTAGGGGATACGTCGCAACGCAATCGGTTCAAGCCGGACAGCGCATAACTAAAGGTCAAACAATATCTATTACACTTAAATAAATGAAGCTGGACATATTGATTGAGGCCGCCGGCCTCCCATACAACGACAATCGCAAGCCAGAGATCAAAAGAGTTAGCTCCGACTCTCGCACGATTGAAGAAGGATCCCTGTTCGTTGCCGTAAAAGGTACGGCCTCAGACGGACACATATACATTGACAGCGCCATCCGTAAAGGAGCCGTCGCCGTGGTATGCGAGCGCATCCCCAACGAAATGCCTGAAGTTCCCTGCATAGTTGTGGCAGATTCAGCAGATGCGCTGGGCAAGATAATGAGCGCCTGGTACGACAATCCATCATCCAAGCTCCGGCTTGTGGGAGTGACGGGAACCAACGGAAAGACAACGACGGCCACCTTGCTGTACGAGATGTTCCGCCGCATGGGCTTCCGAGCCGGCTTATTATCGACTGTGTGCAACTATATAGACGGACAAGTCGTTCCGGCAACGCATACTACCCCCGACGCCATAGAGCTGCAAGATCTTTTGGCGAAGATGGTCGATGCCGGATGCCAATACGCCTTCATGGAAGTTAGCTCGCACGCAGTTGATCAGAAGCGCATCAGCGGATTGTCATTTGATGGCGGTATATTCACCAACCTCACCCGCGACCATCTTGATTACCACCTCACCGTGGATAATTACCTAGCCGCCAAGAAAGCCTTCTTCGACAATCTTCCCCCCACAGCCTTCGCCCTGACCAATGCCGACGACAAGAATGGCCCGGTGATGCTCCAGAACACAAAGGCCATCAAGCTTACTTACTCGCTCCACAAGCCGGCCGACTTCAAGGGCAAGATCATTGAATCGCATCTCGACGGGATGGAGATGGACGTCAACGGCAAGAACGTTTCTGTCGCTTTCGTAGGCAAGTTTAATGCCTACAATCTGCTGGCGGTTTACGGGGCGGCAGTGGCGCTTGGGAGTGATCCGGAGGAAGCGTTGATAGCTCTGAGTGCGATGCGCTCGGTGGCAGGGCGATTCGAAACCATACGATCGCCGCGCGGCTGTACCTTCATCGTCGACTATGCTCATACGCCGGACGCTTTGGCCAACGTGCTGAAAAGCATCCGCGAGGTGGTGGGCAACAGAGGTCGCATCATCACCGTAGTTGGTGCGGGAGGGAATCGCGACAAAGGCAAACGTCCCCTCATGGCCAAGGAAGCTATAAGCGTCAGCGACCAGCTCATCCTCACCTCCGACAATCCGCGCTTCGAAGAGCCGGAGGATATAATCGCCGACATGTACGCAGGCCTCGACAACGAAGAGCGTAAGCTCACCCTCTGCATCTCAAACCGCAGCGAAGCCATCAAAACAGCCTACTCCATAGCCGATAGCTCCGACGTTATCCTCATAGCCGGCAAAGGCCATGAAGACTACCAGGAGATAAAGGGCGTGAAGCACCACTTTGACGACAGAGAGAAGGTGCGGGAGTTATTCGAATCCTGTATACATTAATATATAGAACAACAAAAGATATGATAACCCGGATTGAAATAGACGGCTTCAAATCTTTCAAAGATTTTGTGATGGAATTTACCCCCTTTACCGTCCTGGCAGGCGCTAACGGTTCGGGCAAGTCTAATCTGTTCGATGCCCTCCAGCTTCTTTCGCGGCTAGCGGAGATGGAGCTCAAGACGGCTTTCGGAGGATTGCGCGGCGAGGGCTATGAGCTCTTCACAAAGTACGACGATGAAACTTCAGCTAAAGAGATGTCTTTTGCTGTGGAGATGCTTGTTGACAAAAGGGTGAAGGATAACTGGGGCGGTGAAATAATGCTTGAGAACACACGGATGAGATATGAACTTAAGCTTGCTCTGCGCATCAATAATAAGCT
>JAITHO010000156.1 GCA_031279915.1 Tannerellaceae bacterium | reverse complement strand
CTCCGGAGGCTATCATGCTGAAGGATTGCCCCAGGCACCAGATCATTCCTCCGAGGATTCCAACCAGATGCGTGAGCGGGCGGCCCTTGAAGTATCCTGAGGGAGCGATTGGAGGGCCTGCCACCGGTCGGCGCATTGCGATTGTATTAAAGAGGAAATTGCTTACAAATACGCCAACGGCAAATACTACCACGGCTGTGTAGGGCGTGAGCTTTCCAGCAGCTGGGGAGGCAAAGTTGTCGAGGTCGGTTGATGCGGCCACGAAGCGGTAGAAGAAGGCCATTATCAGTCCGGCAAGTATGGCAACGGCTATTCCTTTGCCGGATACTTTGGTCGACCGGCTTGCGGCCTTCCGCCATGCGACGGCGTTGAACAGTATGGCTGTGGCGATGAGGGCCACTCCGGTAAAGATGGCTCCCGGATCGCCCTTTGATGATCCAATCCAGTTAACGATCACGCCGAGTATCAGAGCCAGTCCGATTCCGACGGGAAAGGCAACCGACAGTCCGCAGATAGCGATTGCGGCGGCGAGGAGTATGTTGGCCGCATTGAAGATTACTCCTCCGAGGAAGGCGCTTTGGAGGCTATCCATGTCGGCCTGCGCCAAGTCGGCGAGGAAGCTCCTCCCCTGGCTGCCTATGCTTCCGAGGGTGAAGGCGCAGAGCAGGGAGAAGAATAGGAGGCCTATCACGTAGTCCCAGTAAAAGTATTCGTACCGCCAGGCGCGTGAGGCCAGCTTCTGCGTGTTGCCCCATGATCCCCAGCAAAGCATGGTGACGATGCAGAAGATGATGGCAAGGGTATAGTTCTGTACGATGAACATAGCGGTGTGTATTAGGTGAGCCTATCCGTTTTTGTCAAGGCGCTTTAGAGATTGAGGTGATGATAAGCCTGAAAGAGTAGTCATTTGGGTCGCCCGTTTTCTTTTTCCGTTCCTCGGCAGCGGCCTTAGCTTCGGCGGCTTTATCGGCCTCCGACTTCAGTCCTCCGAACTGCATTTTGCGGCTATCCTGTGATTCTTCGGTAGCTTTCGCCCACTCTTTGTTGGTATAATGTACCATAGCCTTGAATGCAAATTTGGTGTTAATTCCAAACTTCTTCCCATTAGCATCATACACTTCAACGTCTGATAGCTGGAATTTTTCGGGAATCCAGAGGCTATTTATGTCCTGGCCGAAATTGATGCTCGCTTCCGCAAATGCGTCTTGTTTCTGTTGCATGCTGGAGTTGACCAGCCCGACAGCGATCTTGCCGTTCGTAACCAATGCCCCGCCGGCCCTTCCGGAAGCGATGGCAATGTATCCCACGAGTTCAACCTCTTTCCCGTCATAATCGTAACTCGAATTAAGTGATTTGAGGACTCCTTTTGTTGCGCTGTCTCTGCCACATGCGGTCAGCATTAGCGCGCCAATAAGCGTGCTTACAATTACATGTTTTTTCATCTTACTGAAATTTTTATTTATTCTCAATAAATCGTTTATACTAATGCAAATATTCTTTTACCTGAGCTTATGGATGCGATGTTTTTTGGGGAGCGTCGGAGTATACTTGTGCGGCTCCGAAACGGATGTTTGCGCCATCGGTTGGGTTGAGCCATTTGAAGGTAGCTGTGTGTTTTCCTTTTGGGAGCTGGTACTTCCAGAAGAGTTCGTGTCGGCGGAGGGTGTAGGATGCGGGCAGCTCAACCGATTCGGATAGCTCTCCGTCGATGTACATCTCCGCCCGTGCAACGTAGTCATCATTGGCGCGAACGCTTCCGTCGAAGATTATTCCTGTGCCTTCAAACTCTATGGAGCCGATGTCGGCAATGTTCTTGTTGATGCTGATTCGCTGTGCCGGATAGCATCCCTCGAATCCTTGTTCGAGGCGCACGGGCTGCGGAGCCTGCGTGACGATCTCAACCGTTTCATCGCCAACCTTGCCTCCGTTGCGTTCGATGATCGCGAGGGCGTGCTTGTAGCTCATCTGGTAGGTTTTGTTGAGGGAGATAGTGGTGTAGGCAAAGTTGATGTCTTCCACTTCCCTCAGGTTCTTCATCCAGTATTCCGGAATCCTATCGTATCCAAGGATAGCGCCGAGGATACCTCCAGAGGAGGCCGGATTACAGTCGGAATCCTGTCCGCATCGGGTAGAGATGTCGATTGTTCGTGCGAAATCTCCTTCGCCGTATAGCAGTCCTATAATGATGTAAGCGCTATTGATTAGGGCGTCGATATTGAATGGTACGTAAACGCCGTGCGGGCATCCTATGTCGCTGCTCCATTTCTTTTCGCACTCCGCCCATGTTTGTTTCCAGTCAGAGGGATATTGCTTGTGCCATTGGATAACGTCGGCCATGCATTGATAGAAGCGGCTCTCGGTCGGTATGGTCTTGAGAGCCTCGGTGACGACGAACTCCACATCATCGGAAACGAATGCCAGGGCGTACATTGCTCCGACGTAAACTCCCCCGTACCATCCGTCGCCATAGTTCATGATGTGTCCGATCTTGTCGGATATTTCAGAAGCAGCGTTAGGCATTCCTGGAGCCATCAGTCCGGCGTAGTCAGCCTCAATCTGGTAATCGATATCGTCGGCATGCGGATTATTCATCCAATGCCCTGAAGCCGGCGGCATGATTCCGTGGAGGATATTATATCGCGCAGCCTGATTCGCATGCCAGAGGGTATATCCGGCGGTAGCGAAGGCCATGGCAAAGGAATCAACCGGCGCGTCGAGTCCGAGCCGTTCGAATACGTCGACGAAGGTCAGATCCATATAAATGTCGTCGTATAGACCTGGCGAGTTGGTCATGTACCACTTGATGTATCCGTCTGGCCATTGTATGGGCACATAGTCTTGAATCATTGTACCCGGATACTTGAACTCGGTTGGGCCTCCGTAGGTGCATCCGATAGCCTGGCCGGCCCATCCGCCTTTGATCTTGTTGAGGAGTTCGGCCTTCGATAGAGAGATCTTTCCCGGGAGCGATGCTTGCTCCTGCTTGCCGGCTCCCGACGGAGCGCATGCCGCAAGCAATAAGGCGATAGATAAAAGAATCAGAAACTGTTTCATGAGTATTATTGTTTTAAAGTATAATCGGCGATCTATTGCGCATCAAATTCAGAAGCTGTCGACCTCCTTGCGATATGGCGCCGAGGATTGGGCTCCCTGTCGTGTCACTGAGATGGCAGCCGCCTTGCAGGCAAATCGAGCGGCCTCGGCTATGCTTTGCTTCTGCGCAATGGCCACGGCTAAGGCTCCATTGAAGACGTCGCCTGCAGCTGTCGTATCTACGGCCACTACCTGGGGCGCAGCTATAATCTCTGCCTTGCCTTCGGCTCTATCGAACACCAAAGCTCCCTTTGCTCCGAGAGTGATGATAACGTACTGCACTCCCATTTCGGCTATGACCCGGGCAGCCTTCTCAGCCGAAGCCTCGTCAACGATCTTCACGCCCGACAGCATCTCAGCCTCCGTTTCATTAGGAGTAAGGATATGAAAGTCTTTAAAGATATTCGGAAAGAGAGGCATAGCCGGAGCCGGATTAAGAATCACCGTCGCCCCTATGTAGCAGGCTACTGCGCTCAAGAACTTCACTGTCGTCAGCGGAATCTCAAGCTGCATGAGAACAATATCAGTATTCTTAATGAGACCAACCACCGGCGCCATATCCAAAGGCAGCAAGTTGGCATTAGATCCGGAGGCCACCGCGATGCAGTTCTCTCCCTTATCGTCGACCATTATGAGCGCCACTCCCGAAGGATTTTGGTAGTCAGACAGAACGAACGAAGTATCAATGCCCTCTTCTTCGAACGATAGCCGCGACATATTCCCGAAGAAGTCATTGCCGGTTTTGCATATAAGCTTCACCTTGCCGCCGAGCCTTGCCGCAGCCACGGCCTGGTTCGCCCCCTTGCCTCCGGGATTCATAAAGAAGGAGCCGCCGATAACCGTTTCGCCCGAGCGCGGAAGATGCTTGGTCTTGACGACCATGTCGGTATTACTGCTTCCGACAACAAAAATGTTTGATTGATATTGTTTCTTCACTGTGTTCACGTATTATAATTTATGAGGTTTGACAAATATAGAAGTTATTATCCAAATCGCTTGTCCCCGTCCCCGCCAAAGGAGTCGTCTCAAAGGTATGTGTGAGCAATCGTAGAGAGGCCGCGGGAAATAAGTATCGAAGGTAATTCCCCTCCTCTGGACGAGGCAGGGGGGAGTATCGAAGGCAATTGGTATTTGGATGCTTTAGTTCTTACCACCCCGCCCTTCGGGCAAAGCAGGCTGCTATGAGAGGGCTACCCTCCTTTCCTGTCTTGGTTGTATTATCTATGTATAAGAAAAATATTTGCTACGTTTACAAACTATCAACTTTAAATTTTTTGAATCACATGAATGAGAATGTATTTACGGGAGCTTTGGCTGCCATCTTATTACTACTTTCCGCGGGATCTTGCTCTAACGAAGTGCCCGCCTTCAATCACGTAATCGACGATATTACGACCTGCCCCTGCGAGGATAATGCCGAGATATTGCGAGTGGGCCCCAACAAAACTTTCAAAACCATCAAAGAGGCTGCCGAGGCTGCGGGCGATAATATGATCATTGAGATCGACGCCGGAACCTATAAGGGCGACGTGGCTTTCTGGAATCAAAACAATCTGGTCATCCGAGCCGTTGGAGGCGATGTGATTCTGGATGCGAACGGACAGCACTTCGGCGGCAAGGGTATCTGGGAAATCAATGGAGGAAACGTTTGCGTGGAAGGCATCACCTTCATCAACGCTAAGGTGCCCGACCAAAACGGAGCCGGAATCCGTCTGACGGAGGGAAACCTGACGGTCATCGCCTGCAAATTCCTTCACAACGAAATGGGAATACTCACGGGCAATACCAACACTATCAGCTTGACGGTGCGGAACTCGGAGTTTGGATACGGAGGCTACGGCGATGGCTTTTCGCACAACATCTACGTCGGACGCGTAGGCAGCCTGCATATCTCAGGCTCATACTTCCATCACGCACGCCGCGGACACCTGATCAAAACACGTGCGGCGCTGAGCTACATCTACTGCAACCTGATTGCCGACGGAACCGATGCCATCGCAACGGCCAGCTACGAGATCGACGTTCCCGACGGCGGACAGGCCATCATCGTCGGCAATGTCATCCAGAAATCGGCCACACCCGACAATCCGCACGTCATCAGCTTCGCCAAAGAATCGGCCTCGATTCATCCGGTCAACAAGCTCTTCGTGGCCCACAATACCATTATCAACCATCACAACGGCGACAATTACGTTCTCGGCGCGCCGGCCTCGGGGGTGGAAATCTACTTCCTGAACAATGCCATACAGGCCAGCGCCAAGTTCAACGCATACATTCCCATGAACGTCGAGAAGGGCAATGTGCTCTATAATCCAGACGAGCTCGGATCCAATAACTACCCCGTAGCATCCTCCGTGGCCGCCTGGAAATCTGCGCTCGAAGCCAACATCGACAGCTATTTGCCCCAAGACCTGAAATCAAAAGCCATCTCGCTCGTGCCATCGCATCAGTACGTCTCTCCCACGAACATAAAGCAACTCAACGGCCAGCCCAACATACCCGGAGCCGTGCAGGTTCCCTGACGGGGGCTATCCCTTCGGCATGCCAGCTTTGGGGTTTTCCCAAGCAGGCAGCCGAGGGCATATCAATCATTCAATAATCATTCTTTTAGCAAAGTCATTCGAACACCGCCACGTCCATGATTGTGCCGGGGGCATTGACCGTGGGGGCTGTGCCGGCAACTCCTGTGCGATGGTTGTAGGAGAATAGTCCGGTGCCGTTCGAAGTGGTGGTGAGGCCGAACAGGATTTCGTCGCCCAGCTTGTTGATGGCGCATGAATAGGCGTTGGTGCGGGGGAGGGGCAGCGGGGTTATGGTTTGGTTGTAGAAGTCAACTTTGAGCGAGTAGTGAGTTTTGTCGTGAACCCAGTCGCCGGTGGAGAAAGCAGGGCAGCATCCGAATCCGTAAGCAATACCGTCGGATGCGTATTCGAGCGATGCGATGTACTGGAGCTTGCCGCCTTCCACTGCGGGGAAAGTCATGTCGGTGATGTTGAAAAAGTAATCCGTATCGAAGTCGGTAGCTCCTTTCTTGATACGCAGGAATCCTCCCTTTTGTCCGTACTCTGCCGGCGTATATCCGTAGGATGCCCAGCAGGTGACGTAGATGTCCCCTTTTTCGTCGAGGAAGATTTCGTTGTCGAAGAATGAAGCGGAGGTGGCTCGCATGTCGGCAATGAACTTCTCAGGCGTGTCGGTTGCTTCGTCGATAACAATCATATATGCGCCGTTGTTGCAGATAGGCATATCGGCCAGCTCCATGCATCCAACGAAGACTTTGCCGTCGCGGTAGATCATTCCTGCCGGATTGGGCGTTCCTTGCCCGTCGAATGAATACTCCGGCTTGGCGAGGTCTATCTCTTTTATGAAGGTCATGGTTGAGGGATTGAATACGACGATCTTGTTGATAAGTCCAAGCGTGGCATAAGCCTTGGCGTCGGAGAGGAAAAGCAGATTGACCAGTCCTGCTCCGGCATTGTTGCTTAGCTGCAAACTTCCGTCTTTGACGAGCGTTCCGTCTTTGCCGAGCGCATAGCGGTAAACGGCTGCTTCTTTCCAGACGGGCAGGTGGAATAGCCAGTTTTTGTAGCCTTCGATGTATGCATTGCCGTACACTTCGTGGGATCGGGCGAGCTGGGCGCTTCCTCCATTGAGCTCTGCTTCGGCTAGTGGAATAAGATAGCTAACGTCGGAGCCGTTAACGTTTATATCGCAGGCGAGTTCGTGCGTGGGGAATCCGTTGCCGGACGGGTTGTTGTCGTCGTTGTTGCCGTCGCTGCATGCAGCGTGTGAGGTGGCGGCGAGGATTGTCAGGTAGATAATAATTCT
>JAITHO010000024.1 GCA_031279915.1 Tannerellaceae bacterium | reverse complement strand
TTACATCGTCCCTGCATTTGCTGGGCGAAAAAACACTAGTGTTTTTTTATCCAGCATTTGCAGGGCTCCGATAAATTGAATTTGTCGGCGTCCAGCAGATTTTTGACGAAAAAAACGTTCGTTGTTGGGATTCAGCATTTTTTTTGATTGTTTCAAAACATTGCAAACTCGCGAAAAAAAAATATTGATTTCCAAAAAAACTTTTTAATCCGCAAATCGCCGAGCATGCCCACGAATCAACTTAATTTTCGTAAAAAACTTATTGATTATTTACGCGCAGATGTAAATAATCTCCCCCTCACTCCTTTAAATAGAAAGAAAAGTATGCCTGCAGCCGCTCCTTATCCTTCGTCGTGAACGCACCTGTTGATGTCAGCCGATCCCAATCGCGAAGGGGCTCACGACGCCGCAGGCTGCATATCGCAAGGGCTTGCGCGGAGCTCACGTAAGGATGCTTCGCCAGCGAATCCATAGGTAAGTAGTTGACAAATAGCGGGGCAATAAAAGCGCTATCCACATAAAACCAATCCTTTAGGGCATCGTACCTCTCCGCGTTCATTTTATATACTTCCATAAGTTGTTCAACCGAATAAAAGCCGCCCATGCGATCGCGAAGATCGGCTATCATCTTGGCATAGAAGCTCGCTATGCCTGGAATCATCTTCAGCGAGGTGGTATCCGCCGTGTTGATTTCCACTTTTGTGCCCTTCGGATATTTCATCTGCTTCGCGTATGATTCAGCCGCTTTTGCAGTTGTTGTAGCGCGCTTAGGCTGCTGATTGAGAGCCGGATCTGCGGGAGGCGGCATGCTTGTATCGGCATAGATCGCCTTAGGCGCATTGTCGGGACGAACAATCATTTGAGGCTTGTTCGGACTTGTTTTATGGCCAACTTGTGAAAGTATGAGAGCGCCAATGCTTATCAGGAGTGTTATTAAACTTAAGGCGCGACGTTCTCCTTTTGAGAAATAAAGTAAATTTTTCCAATTTGTTTTCATTTGAATTTGATTGAGATTTTGATTTGAGCCGCAAAGATAAAGTCGGCAAATTAAGTTTACAAATATTTTGGGGGGATGAACCGCGCCGTATTGCCGTCAACGAAAGTGCATTTCCGGCAAACAACTTTTGGTTGAAGAAAAAAACGATTTTTTATCCCCTAAAAAAATGCCGAACCCCGATAAAAGGAATCCTAACGATAGGCAAAAGTTTTGTACTTCAAGGTGATAGCTGCAAGCAATTCCTCCATCTCCACAGCCCAACTAAAGGAATCACAGCGCGGAACCGCCGTTTTGCAAACGGCTCGCACGATGGTTGGGGAGGACGGAACGGGAAATAATCCCGCTCCGCCTATCCGATTCGATTGATCAGCAGGCTCTAAGCCGACGATAGCCGAGGCCGCCCAGCAGCTTTCATCTCAACACAAAAGCAGAACTGCGGCATCGCTATTATTTGCTTAGTCCAAGCATGATACTTTGGTTGCTGCCAAGCATATAGGTTGGAAGCACCCCGTTCCATTTGGCGATCCATTCTAAATCAACAATTCTGGGATTGTTTGAAATTGACTGTCCTTTTATCCGCAGAGCTTCGGCCTCGCCTTCCGCCTGCTGAATCGCGATATTTTTGTCGATAGCCGCTTGAATTTCCTGTTCCCGCTTTTGCTTGGTGATTTCGATGAGCGTCAGAACGCGCTGTTCCTCAAGCTTCTTAGCGTTGATAGCATTCTCGTAGGCTTCATTGTAGTATACCTCTCTGATGTCGATTTGATTGAGTAGGAGATGATATTGGGCGATGTCCTTCTTCATCTTTTCGAAGACTTCGTCTTGTATATTCTGCCGCTGATTGCTATACACTTCGATTGGATTGTACTTCGATACGGTCAGAGCCAGCGCCGATTTAAGCTTGGCCTTGATGACGTTCTCTTCCAACCAATAAAAGCGTCCGGAATTACCGCCATCTTGCTCGCTTACATTGTCATATATCCACCAAGCCATCTCCGGATCTATACTCCACGAGGCCGAAATGTCAAAGCCCATCTTGATTCCATCGACCGTGGGCGCCCAAATAGTTGTCGTTTGAGCAGAGCCGATTTGCCCCTCTGTCGCCACTCTTGCACAGGTATAAACCTGAACTGTTTTGTCCATCTTTTCAATTGTGTACCAGGGGAGAATAATGTGCCAGCCAGTGGGATAGCTCTTCTTCATAACGCCGGCCGGAGTGATTACAACCCCGCAAGTTTGGGCCGGAACCATCGTTATAAACATCAATGAAAAAACAACGACAGCCGCAATAATCGGAGCAGCCAAAGGGTTAGGCAGCTTAGTTCTGCTATGATGATTGATAATTTTAGCCGTTACCCAATAAATCAAAACCAATACTGATAGAAAAATAAATGCTGTTTTCATGTTTTAATCGTTTTAAAATTGTTACTATAATATTCGTGAATATTTTTTTTGTTTGCTTGCTGATGAGACGATTTCGTTACAAAGTATGCGTCGAATATCGTTGCCAATGCTCCCGCTGTTTGGGAAGTGATGTTCGCTTCATGCATCCTGAGCTGACGCCAAGAGCAAATGTCTTGATTTTTTTCGGAAGATACCCCAAGCGACTTGAATCCGGAGCTTGCAATGACGTCCGAATCTTCCTAAGCGCCGTCCTAATCGGTTCAAACAAGCGTTCAATTGGCTGGGGATGCGCCTCGGTTAGCTGAGCTCTGTCTCCAAAAGTGCGATATTGTTCCGAAGCTCCTTCGCTTTTTCGCGGGAGATTCGTCCGGTTTCGAACATGATTTGTATGTTATCTCGTTCGATTTGGAATGCAGAGGCAGCGGTTTCGAGGAGGATCCCGTCTTGGTGGTCGGTTGCATGTTGTCGGTCGGTCATTGCATTTCGGCTCTGCATAAACGAATAAAAAATCTCGTACTCCTGATGGATTTTCCGGACTTCTTTGCTGTTATCATGTTCCTGAAGCAGTTTGAGCTGCTGAAGTATAAAGAGTACGTTCTCTTCTCTCAGCTTTATGAAGCTATTGTGCATTTTGTTCGTGCTGCCTCTACGGAGATGTATGCCCTTCCTGGAGCTTTGGTGAAGATGCATCGCGAAGCGCTTAATTGTTTGTAGTAAGCTTGGCTTTCTTAGCCCATTTGTTGAGGTTTTGTTCAAGACTTCCAAATAATGAGGGGCGATGGATTGATAATCTTCGTTGTTTTCGAGAAGTGTAATTGTATGCTGTTGCTCCCATTCCCAACATTGCCGACGCAACTGCTGTTCTTTATGTTTATCGAACTTATTACCGCCGATTTTGTCCTGCAAAGCTTTTATGCGGCTCCGATATTGGTGGAGAACGATGCCGGCTGCGATGCGGTTTTCCTTTGTGATTGAGGGAGCGAGATCGGAGATTACGTTGTTAAGTATTTCTATGCAGGCTTGATTCTCAGTTTCGGTTTTGCTGCTTTCTTCAGGCCGGCCAACGACGAGCGGGAGAAGATAATTGCTGATAAGCAGCGAACAGAGGATGATGCCTGTTGCAAGCAATATCAAGAGATCGCGCTGCGGAAAAATCTCTCCGCTACTCAGAATCACAGGGATAGAGAGAACGCTCGCCATCGTTACGGCTCCTCTCGCGCCTGCAAGAGCGAAGATCATAGCATTGCGGGCTTTATTGACTGGAGCTTCGTCATCGGCACAGGTCTTAGCGCGAGTTGTTAAATAAAACCACACAAATCGCATTACTGCGAAGGCCATTGTCAGAGCAATTACGTAAAGAATAAGTTCCAAAATGTTTGTAGAATCAGAGCTGCCGCCAATGGTTCGGAGTATTCGCGGAAGCTGTATTCCGAGAATGAGATACACCACGCCTTCGAGGGTGAAAGAGAGTACGCTCCAGATGCTCTTCGATGCAACGTGGAGGGTTGCCGTCTCAGGATTAAGCTTTTTCCTGCGGAACGAATGTGCTGCTCCAGCGGCAAAGACCGCTAACACTCCGCTCACGCCAACAGTTTCGGCAATCATATAAACCATAAAAGGCGTCAGGAGCTCAAGCAAAATGTGCAGCGTAACATTCTCCATTCCAAGCCGGCGAATCCATTTCACCAACAAAAATTTTAAGTATATAAAGACTAGTCCAGCAGATATCCCTCCAATTCCGGCAATAAGCAAGCGCTCTGCTGCATATAGCGGAGAAAATACGCCCGATACGGCGGCCAGCATGGCAAGCTGAAAGCTCACGATTCCGGAAGCGTCGTTAATTATGGATTCACCTTTGATTAAGTTCATTAGCTTCGCTGGAATCGGGACTCTTTCGGAGACTGATATTATAGCGACATCGTCAGTCGGCCCCAAGGCTGCGATGAGGGCGAAGGCGGCCACAAGCGGTAGATCGGGCGCAAGAATGTGCAGAAATCCGGCGATGGCAATGATGGAAACGATTACGAGAAGGAAGGCCATATTCAGAATCGGGCCCTTCAGCGCCCAGAAAACCTTCATGTCGAGCAACATGCCAGCATTGAAAATCAGCGGCGCAATGAAAAGCACGAAGAAGAGCCCAGGTTCAAGTTCAACAGTAATCCCAAGGGGCAGAAACGATATGCATGCCCCAAGGATAATCAGGATTACAGACACGGAAAGCGCAGGCAGCAAGCGGCTTATCAGGTTCGCAATGAAGACAGCGGATAGCAGTATCAGGACATATTCAAATGTCGGCATACAGATTTTACATTATAGCGGATCAATTTGATACGAGGAACTCCAAACGATTCTGGAGGTTAACCTCAGCCATTCCACCGTCGATATCCAAAAAGAGGAGGGATACGTCGGGATACAGCTGCTTCAATCTCCGCTCTATACCCTTGGCCACAACATGGTTAGCTATACACCCAAACGGCTGGATGCATACCACGCGATTGATGCCGCGGCGAGCATAGCCGGCAACTTCGGCTGCAACCATCCAGCCTTCTCCAAACTGATTCGAGAGATCGAGAACCTCTGATGCCAAGGCTGCTTTCACGAATATCGACTCCTGCTCCTCATAGAAACGGAACGAGCGAACTATCTTCTCCATCTCCTCCATCCTCTTGTTTATGAATTTGAAGAAGATCGGCGAGAGGCTGCGAGCGAGGAGGTTAGTGCGCGCCAATCTGTTCATTACGTTCACTTTGCTGTTCACGAAGTATTGCATCAGGAAGTCGAGTATGGGAGGCGTGACCACTTCCATCCGCCGCTCGCGCAGCCATTCGGAGATGTGAGCCTGCCCGTAGTTGTTATATTTCACGTATATCTCTCCAACTATTCCCACTCTTGTAAACTCATTTTCATCAACTTGGATGCGGTTGAAGTCGTTCACGGCCTGGCGGAGGAGTTCGGGCAATTCGGAGCGACGATTGCGCATCACGACCTCCACTCCTTTAGCTATATATCGATCGAAAACCGCCTGAGTCTCACCTTTATTTCGCTCGCGCACAATCACCCGACCGTACATTCTCTGCACGGCGTCGGCATAGAGCAAACCATATATAATAATGTCTACAAGGCGGAGGTAGGGGATGCTGAAAGCTTCCTGCTCGTTCTGAAAAACCTTGCCGGAGGTCACGGCCACAACCGGAACTTGCCCGTAGCCGGCATTGCGCAGCCCTGTTTTTATCTGGCTCAGATAGTTGGTGGCACGGCATTGACCGCCGGTTTGAGTTATGGCCATCAACACCTCGTTGGGGTCGTATTGTCCTGACTTCAAGGCAAGAATCATGTCGCCGAGTATGAGGATCGAGGGGTAGCACACTTCATTATTCCCATATTGCAAGCCCACATCTGCCGAAGCCTTTGAGGATTTTGGAAGATTCTCCATCTTATATCCCGCCAACTTAGCCACGGCAGGGATAAATGGTGAAAGAAAATCGGCGAACCATGGGATAAGGATAGTTTTTTGTTTATCCTTTCGGGTATATGCCGTCCCATAGCCGTTATATGCATCCGTAACGGCCTTGCTCTTCTGAGCCGGCAGCGCGCGTAGCGACTCCACTAATGAGCGCAGACGCAGGCGCATAGATCCCCCGGCCGACATCTCGTCGATGCGCAAAACCGTATGATTTTTCCCCGCTTTGCCAAGAATATCCCCCGTTTCATCAATAAAGAAGGAATCCGGACCGCAACCGAACGAGTTGAGCTGAACGAGTTGCACCTGCGCCGGAAGCTTCGCCACCTCCATCGCCGCTTGCACAACGCGGTTAGGATAAGCCCATTGCGATACGATCCTCAGCTTCCGGAAGCCATCGGAGGAGGGCTGGCGGAAAACATCGTCGGTCAGCACGTGCACGCCCATGTCCGACAGTATCTGCCCTGCTTTCTGGTGAATAAGTGGATCGGCGTGATACGGACGTCCGGCGAGTACGAAAACCCATTCTCCATTGCTAATAGCCTGGTTGAGTATGCCTTGCTGTTCGTTGCGGAGGCTTTGTTGATAGTCGTTTCGGGCTTGTATGGCCTGGCGGAAGGCATGGTCGAAGGTGGATTTGTTGAGTCCGAAAGCCTGAAAGTAGGAGTAACAACCTTGGCGCAGAGATTCGTCGGAATCGAATGTGACAACAGGCTTGTCGAGGGGGATTCCCCAGCGCGCTTCGGGGTCGACGGAGCTTCGAATCACATCGGGATATCCGCTGACGACAGGACAATTATAGGAATTTACGGCCGCATCAAACTCTCTTTCTTCCTTAGGCACAATGGGATAGAAGATGCGGTCGACCTTCATATCCGCAAGTGCAAAGATGTGCCCCTGAGCCAGCTTGGCCGGAAAGCAAATATTGTCGGACATGACGCAAGAAGTGCCTTGCCTATATATAGTTCCAACGGATTCAGGGGATAAGACAAGGCGGAAGCCGCAGGCGGTAAAAAGCGCATGCCAAAAAGGATAATCCTCAAACATATTCAGCACGCGCGGAATCCCAATCACAGGAAGGCCAGGTACGGGATTCGGAGCCTCAGCTCGATTGCCAAAAAGTAGTCTGTTTTTCAAGTCGAAGCCGTTAAAACCTTTGCGGGGCGAGGTTTCGGCATTGAAAAACACCTTCTCGCACTTGTTTCCCGCATGGCAAACGCGCCCGCCTGCAAATCTGAAACGAAGCACAGAACACTGATTTGCACAGCCTTTGCACCTTAGTTCGCGGGTGTCGACGGCATCGCAATCTGGCAGCGATTCGGGGCCGGAAAAGCAGTCGGCGGCGGCTTGATTTTTTACATTTTTGCGGGCATACAAGGCCGCGCCGAAGGCTCCCATCATCTCAGGACGGTCGGTTGTGCTAACCGTTTGGCCCGACAGGCGTTCGAAAGCGCGGTACACGGCATCGTTGCGGAAAGCGCCGCCTTGCAGGATGATATGCTCGCCCATGCGCTTCAGGTTCGACATCTTAAGTACCTTAAACAGACAGTTTTTCACAACGGAGCAGGCCAATCCGGCGGCGATGTTGTCCGGCCCTGCGTTCTCCCTAAGCGATTGCTTAACCTTCGAATTCATAAAAACGGTGCACCTCGTTCCAAGGTCGGATGGGGCAGGGGCGAGGCATGCGCGCAAGGCAAATTCTTCGGGGCTGAGATGCATGGCTGAGGCAAAGTTTTGTAAAAACGAACCGCAGCCGGATGAGCAGGCTTCGTTGATTTCAATGTTCGTAATTACCCCATTATCAACCGATATAGCCTTCATATCCTGCCCGCCTATGTCGAGCACAAAGGATACGTTGGGATCAACATATTTCGCGCCTTCGAGGTGAGCCATAGTTTCCACAAGTCCGTGATGCAATCCGAGGGCAGCGCGTATAAGTTCCTCGCCGTAACCCGTTGCAGCCGACGATATTATGCGAACAGTTACGCCCTTATCCGAAGCATCCTTATAGAATTGCCGAAGGCCCTCAACCACCTTCCGGAGTGGGTTCCCATCATTATTTCCGTAGGATGTATAAAGCAGTCGGGCCTCGCTATCGATAACGACAATCTTGGTTGTGGTCGAACCGGAGTCGATGCCTAAAAAGCAGTCCGTCTGCAATTTATCGTCGAGCGGAGCCGTAGGCAGAATAATCCTGCGGCGCGTTTGTTTCCACTGTTCATAATCGCTGCTGCTCTCGAATAGAGGCGGGAGAGTCTCCTTTGGGACGGGAACGGGTTGAGCCAGAGCATCAAGGAGTTGCGAAACTGATAAAATACTTCCGCCATCGCACAGGGCGGCCCCCCATGCGGGGAAAAAGAGGCTGTTCTCCGGCAAAATAAGCTGACTTTCATCTATTTGCAGTATCTCTGTAAATGCCCGGCGCAGGGATTTCAAGAAAGTGAGTGGGCCGCCTATGCAAGCAATCAGCGGCGTCGGGTCGGCTCCCTTAGCCAGCGACGCAAGTGTCTGACGGGCAACGGCATGGAGTATAGAGCGGGCCAAATCCGACTGTGGAACATGCCGACTGAGCAAGTTCTGAACGTCGGTTTTTGCAAAAACCCCGCATCTGGAGGCTATGGGATAAATGCTGCGCCCTGATTCGGCAAGAATGTCGAGTTCGTCGGGGGCAAGATTCAGCAGGTCGGCCATCTGGTCGATGAAGGCGCCCGTGCCGCCCGCGCAGCTTCCGTTCATGCGTATATCAGGACGGCGTTCGTCGCTGAGAAACACCATTTTAGCGTCTTCTCCGCCGAGGTCGATTATGGTTCGAACGCTGGGTAAAACGAGCGTAACGACGTTCACCGAGGCCACAACTTCCTGCACGAAAGGTATGCCGAGTTGTTCCGAAAGGCCCATTCCGGCAGATCCGGTAATAGTCAGTGAGAATTTTGTCTCGGGAAAATGTACCGCGAGCTTGCGCAATTCGTCGGCCAAAGTTTCGCGGATATTTGTTTGATGCCGGCAGTAGGTTTTGTATACAATATCACCAGTCGCCGCATCTGCAATTACTATTTTGAGGGTCGTTGAGCCGACGTCTATTCCGGCTTTCATGATCTGATGTGGAATTTAAGAGTTAATACTTATCTTTTTGCTTATTCCGTCTAAATAGTCGGATGTCTTTATAAATTCTGTTTTTCTTGCTTGATTTTCGCTCATATATAATAAAGATTTAAAGTTGTCTTATGGGTTTGACGCCAATGTTTGACATCAATGTCAAAGATACTAACATTTTTTTTCACAGCCTAATTGCATCCGCCACATTTAAGAAGAATTAAGCCGCATAACCAACTGTCGCGCCACAATTTCAGCAGAAATTGATTCCCCAAGCACGGCCAAAAGCCAAAACTCCCCGTCTGCCCCTCAAGGCAACCATCATATATATATAATGTATAAGAGAAAAATTTTCGCTCTGAAAAGTCACAAAACTTTGTTTTGGAGCCGACAGTTTTTACCCCTAGGGCGGAATGTCTCATCCCTAGGGCGGAATGTCTCATCCCTAGGTAGGAGTATTTCATCCCTAGGGCGGAGTATCTCATCCCTAGGGCGGAGTATTTCATCCCTAGGTTGGAGTATCTCATCCCTAGGGATGGACCATTCCGCCCTAGGGGAATTGCATTATTGGAAAAAGATTGTACTTTTGGGAGCAGATTTATTTTACTTGAATAAAAATATTTTAACAACAAATCAAACTATGCCAGATTGGCTTTCAGATAAACATACGACGATTCACAACACTATTAATTTAGTGGTGACTTTTTTCGCAAATGAGGATGATCGGATTCGCTTGGGCTTTCAGAATTTGGGAGGTTCTCCGACTCCTATCGAGCAAAATCCTTCTCCTCAGCAGCTTACCCTCTTAGGACAATGGTATTACAACGAATTTCTACCAAAGGCCGAGGCTATGAACACGGCATACAATGCCTGGGAGGAATATAGCCAACGTACTCCGGCTCATACGCTTAGGTTATTAGATACGGAGAAGGCCGTGAAGCATGAGTTGCGTAATCTTCACAGGATTCTCAAGGCGCTTCCGTGGGTTACTAACACCGATCTTCAGATAATGGGATTCCCGATTCGCCATGCTTCGACACATACTCCTTCGCCGGTGCCGGATTCGTATCCGGCTGCTGATCAGATATCTTCGCCTACGCCAGGCACGGTTATTATCCACTATCATGATTCGATTTCTCACAAAACGGCTAAACCGAAGGGAGCTCATGGCGCTTTGATGCGTTACGCAGCTCTCGATCAGGAGCCTACAAGCAGGGAAGAACTTAGCAGCACGATTTTTAGCACAACCTCGCCCATTACGCTCCACTTTGACCTCTCGATGCGCGGAAAGAAGATATTTTTAACGATGTGTTGGGAAAATATGACGGGACGACATGGCGACTATGGGCCAATTGTATCCTTGATTATTGGTTAAGTAAAACGGAGAGCCTGAGGCTTAATTTGCAGAAATAAAGGGGCTTTATATATTTGCAAAAAATCAAATGCTGCGCTGGCAGCTTAAATGCATATATTAAATAGTAATAAGTTTTTTAAACTAAAAAAGCAACGAGTTATGAAAAGAAGTACCCTTGTTTGTTTGTTAATGTGCCTAATTTCCTTGTTGGGAATGGCTCAAGTTAAGAATGTGGACGTAGATAATTTTAATCTTGCCTATTTGTATCGTGGCTTACCTACTCAACCTCAGAATCCTATATCGTTTGGGTATACAACGAAAGTTGTATCTCTGGGGGTAGCCAAAAATTATGTTTCCCTGGAGGAAATTGCTGATGCTATGTTCATTGAAGGGCAAACAAGAATTGGAGATCCGGAGGAGGCTCTGTTAAATGTGGAATTAGCGCTGGGGAATATTGTAATAAAAAGTAGCGATGTGAGAGAGCGTAAGGTGGAAGACAAAGACAAAAATGGAAATGTCACAAAAACGACCTACTATTATAAAGCGGTGGTGGAATATAATTATGAGGCAGCATATAGAGTGTATAAAGAGGGGAAAATGCTGAAGACGGGATCTGCATTGGGCAGCTCAAATTTCAAATTTGAGTCGGATGAATATGGAACACGCAAGGCGGCCGCCGATTTTTGGAACAATAATAAGGAAACGCATATCTCGAATTTTTACATTCGCCATGCCAGAGAAGCCCTTGCCTATCTGAATACTACGTTATCCGACCTATATGG
>JAITHO010000018.1 GCA_031279915.1 Tannerellaceae bacterium | reverse complement strand
GTTTTTATTTATACCGTACCATCACCTCCTCTCCGTTTATTTCGTATTCGATAGGCGTCAGTTTGTTGATCAGCCCAAGCAGTTCGGTCAGCGTTTCCGTCTTGATAGTCATCCGGTAGGTCTGTTCCGGCGGCACATTTATGACGTTGATATGCACTCCGTACCATCGCTCCAGTTTTTTTACCATAAGAGCGACGGGCTCGTTTTCAAATTTCAGCCTGTTAAACCGCCAGATGGCTTCGAGCGCCGTATTGCAATCGACAATGCGGCATCCTCCGGATCCGTCTTTCCTCACAACGCCCGACTGGTTGGGGTGGAGGGTTGCCAGGACGCGGCGGCCGGCGACGGCAAGGAGCTGGACGCTTCCGTTGACGAGCGCCACGTTCACTTCGTCCTCGTCGCTGTAAGCCTTGACGTTGAACGCCGTTCCGAGCGCCTTTACATCGACTGCTCCCGCACGTACCACGAAAGGCAGTTCAGGGTTGCTTCGCACGTCAAAATAGCCCTCGCCTTCGAGTTCTACCGTGCGAGCCTTGCCGTTATACCGGCAATTATAGGAGAGGCGCGAGCCTGCGTTGAGCCAAACGACGGTGCTGTCGGGCAGAACGATCTGCGTCTTGTGTCCCGGAGGCGTTATGACGGTATTCATTTGCATGTCCGCATCACCGGGTGCAGCCGTGATATGGCCGAGCCACAGTGCGGCGGATGCGCCGAGGATAAGGGCAACGGATGCGGCTATACCCATCATACGGTACAGCACAGCGCGAGAGTACCGGTGCGGCGCGTAGCTTGTAGCCCATATCGCCGCCTGTATTCTTTTCCAGACGATTTCCCTGTCGGGTATGATGCTTTTTTTCTCTTCCATATTGCTCTATTTTTTTTAATAGACACTTCGCGGAACAAAAACCCCTAAACGGGTGGGGGAAATTGTCCAGCTATTACGCACAATTTTATCTCAGATTCCGCATTAGAGTTTCGCTGCATTAATCCGGATTTGTCATTGCCGGCACTCCACACAAGCCGCAAGAACATTCTATAGGAATGTTGGAGCCAAATACACAGTACAGACCAAGCCTCCTTGCACCGGTTACAAACGTAGCTCGGCCCAAATGACCATTTGGAGAGATCTACATCATATAGCTCGGCCCAAATTACCATTTGGAGAGATCTACATCATATTGCTCTGTTCAAATTGTCATTTGGAGAGATCTATGTCATATAGCTCTGTTCAAATCGTCATTTGGAGAGATCTACATGATCTGGCGCTACCCATGTGTTATTGATATAATATCTCGTGCAAGGCTCTCATTTTCTGCCAGCCCAAGCTTGGAATTGGGCCGGGATCGGCGCCGGAGAAAAAAAACGGCGCCTCTCCAAGTTAATTTAATTTTTCTTTATGCGTGGACTATGGAGTATCCGGTAGATTTAGCAGCGAAAATTCCTAATGCGTAATTTGGGGTTATAACAGGTCGGCGTGCGTGAGGATGTATTCACGTATTTTGCGGAAGGCGATTGTCATTTGATTTTCGACTGTTTTAACGGAGATGTCCTGTTTCAAAGCGATTTCCCGGTACGAAAGGCGCACTTCCTTGTGCAGGATGAAAATCACCCTGCATTTGTCGGGCAAGGTTTCGACAGCCTCCGCCAGCAGGAGGTAGAAACGGTTGCGGTCGATGCAGTCGGTCGCTTTTCGCAGTTCCTCTTCCGCCTTCGCCCAGTCTTCGAGGATGCGCATACGGTTGCCGGCATCGCGCAGATAGTTAAAAATGCGGTTGCGGGCGCTGTGACAGAGATACGTTTTTACATGCGTGATTTCGCGCGAGCGGTAATCTTCCCACAAAGCGACAAAAACCTCCTGCACGACATCTTCAATAACTTGAATATCCTGCGTATAACGATTCAAAAAATGGCAAACCGGTTCAAAAAAATCATTGTATACCTGGCGGAATGTGTTTTCGTCTAGTGTCATGTCAACCTTATATTGTTGGATAAAGTTGCTTTAGTGAGAGCTTTGCACGAGAGAGAAAACTCTCTCAGGGCGCCTCATACGCACGTATGAGCCTCCAAATTTCTTGCAGGGCGCCTCATACGCACGTATGAGCCTCCAAATTTCTTGCAGGGCGCCTCAAACGCTCGTATGAGCCTCCAATATTTCTTGCACGGCGCCTCATACGCTCGTATGAGCCTCCAATATTTCTTGCAGGGCGCCTCATACGCGCGTACAGACCCCCAGAAATTCTTTCCGGACGCCTCAGACGACTCTCTCGTGCAACACTCTCATCTGTTAGCAGTCACTCGGCCTCTCACCCAGCCTTCGCCTCGGCCTTGCTGCTTGCAAGGCTGACTATCACTATCGCTATCACGGATAGCGGAAGGGCGAACAGGATGGGGTCGATGGCGTACCAGGGGTATTGGGCGATGAGGACGTCGCGGCCGAACAGGGCTTTGCAGAGGCCTATCGGAGCGGCTTCGGCTCGGTGGAGGAAGGTCATGGCGAAGAGGCTGGCCAGGCCGCCTGTCCAGAGGCTGGCGAGGGCTCCCTGGCGGGTGGCGCGCTTCCAGTAGAGCGAGCAGAAGTAGGCCGGAAGGAAGGTGGCGGCGCAGACTCCCATGAAGAGGGCTGTGCCTCGGGCGATGATTCCGGCGCTTAGGGTGTAGCAGATTATGTAGCTCAGGAGGATGGCGCATACTACGCCTATGCGCACTCCGATGGTTGATTTATCGCTGCGGCTGCGTCCGAGGCGGGGAAACATGTCGGCTCCGAAGGCGCCTCCCATGGTGTGGAACTGGGCGCTCAGCGTCGACATGCTGGCCGACAGGATGCAGAGCATGAAGACGGCTCCGAACCAGGCGGGCATGGCTTTGTCGATGAAGAGCGGGATTATTTTGTCGATGTCTTTAACGGCATCGGCTGCTACTACGCCTTGGGTTTTCAGGAAAAACAGATTGCTCAGCGGGCCTATGTGGTATATGCTTCCGACGGTGACGAAGATGAAGAGCGATCCGATGAGCACTCCTCTGTTGAGCTGGCGGGAGCTGGCTACGGTCATGAATCGCACTACGAGCTGGGGCTGAGCCAGGCATCCTATGCCTACGCCGAGGATGAGCGAGGTCACGAGCGTGTACCACTGCGGCGATCCGGCGAGGGGCATCCGCGTCCAGCCCTGATGTCCGAGCTCGCGGAAGCGATCGGGTACGCGGTCGGCTATCTGCGACAGCTCTCGGTTGGCTTCGCTGAAATTCATTCCGAGGATATGATAAAACCAAAAGAGGAGGAACAGTATACTGAAGAACATTATCACGGCCTGGAGGGCGTCGGTATACATCACGCTCCGGATGCCTCCGCTAACAACGTAGGCGGCCACCACGAGGGTGAATACTAACAGAGCCAGGTCGAGGTTGATGTGGAAGATCTGTTCTATAAAGACTGCTCCGCCTTTCATCACAACTGCGGCATAAAGCGGCATGCCGATGAAGATAACGGCGGCTACGAACACTTGTATGGCTCGCGATCCGTAGTGTGCTCCCAGCAGTTGGGCGAAGGTGCGCGATCCGTGAATGGCGCCGAGCTTGCGAGTTCGTTTGCCGAAAAATATGAAGGCGATAACGACGCCAACGAGCATGTTCAGCAGGCACAGCCATTGAAGTCCCATCCCGAAGGCTGCCGCGAATCCTCCGAATCCTACTATGGCCGAGGCCGAGATGAAGGTTGCGCCGTAAGACAGCGACATGATTAGCGGGTGAGTTTTTCGTCCGCCCAGCAGATAATCGCTGTCGCGGCGCGTTTGTACATATCCGAGGTATCCGAGCCAGGCCAGCACGAACATGTATATTATTACGATTATTCCTAAGGATAGTGTGCTCATGATTCGGAGGGTTTATCGGGGTTGTTACTACTATGGTCGTCCTCATCTTTTTCGTTCCTGCGGATGAAGCCGTACAAGGCGGCAAAGATCAGGCAGGCGGCAGACAGCAGATAGGCTGTCCATATTCCGGGATCGTCAATTCCAAACATATTGCTTTAAAGTTTAATTAGGTCGCTTTCACAAATGTATTCTAAGTTCTGCCTGCGGATGACTTCGCGGGCAGCTTCGCGATTGTTGGTGCGCAGTATGAGTATTGCCTTGCCGTTAACGGCAAAGCAGTACATGTATTCGATGCTGATGCCTGCATGGGTGAAGCAGGATATTGTCGCGGCAAAGCTATCGGCCGACGAGCCGGTTACGATGGCCAGCACGTCGGTGAGGTTCGCGCTCACGTTGTGAGCTTTCAGGATGGTGCAGGCCTTTTGCGGATCGCTAACGATGAGCCGCATGATGCCGAACTCTGATGTATCGGCAACAGTGGCGGCGATGATCCGTATCTGGCCTTCGGCGAGCAGCGATAGTATTTCGCTTAGCTTGCCGTACTTGTTCTCAAGGAACACGGAAATCTGGTGGACTGTCATAATATATATATGTATTAAATAAGTTTCCGAAGATCCTTTACCCTGACTGCTTTGCCTTCTTGCACGGGCAGCGATCCGCGGGCAACGAGCCGGAGCCGCGGCGTAAGGAGGAGCTCGTCGCGCAGGCGTCGGGTTATTTCGCGGGCGAGGGCTTGCAGCTCGGCGTAGTCGTCGGTGAAGAGATCGCTTAGTTCGACCTCTATCAGCATCTCGTCGCTGTTGCCAACGGTTTCGAGCGTGATCAGGTAGTTACTGCCCAGCTCTCGGAATTGCATCAGTATGGTTTCTATCTGTATGGGGAAGAGGTTAACGCCTTTGAGGATTATCATATCGTCGCTGCGTCCGCGGAATCGGGCTATGCGGCGATGAGTTCGTCCGCAGGGGCAGTCGCCGGGGATGATGCAGGTGAGGTCGCGGGTGCGATAGCGGATCAGGGGCATAGCTTCGCGTCGGAGGGTTGTCAGCACAAGCTCTCCCTGTTCGCCGTCGGGCACGGGCAGTAGGGTATCGGGGTCGATGATTTCCGCTATAACATAATCTTCCCAGATGTGCAGCCCGTTCTGCTCGGTGCATTCGAAGGCAACTCCGGGGCCGTTCATCTCCGACATGCCGAAGCAGTTGTAGGCCTTCACGCCTAGCAGTTGCTCGATTCGCTTGCGTTGTTCCTCCGAGTGAGGCTCGGCGCCTATGCATATCACCCGCAGCTTAGTGTCGCGCCGCGGATCGACTCCCTCCTCGTACATCACCTCTGCCAGGCGGGTTGCGTAGCTGGGAATGATGTGCAGACAGGTGGCGCCGAAATCTCGGATGAACTTGATTTGCCTCTTGGTGTTCCCAGCCGCTGCCGGCACAGTTAGCGCTCCGAGCAGTTCGGCCCCGTACTGAAAGCCGAGCCCGCCGGTAAACATGCCGTATCCCGAGGTGTTCTGGAATACATCTTCGTTGCGTATGCCAACCATGTACATGCATCGGGCTACCTGATTGGCCCAGTCGTCAATGTCGCGCTGCGAATGTAGCACCACGGTTGGATTGCCTGTGGTTCCGCTCGACGAATGTAGCCGAACGCACTCTCGGAGGGGGATGGCCGACATGCCGTAGGGATAGTTCTTACGCAAATCTTCTTTAGTGGTGAAGGGAATCGACCTTAGGTCGTCGAGCGAACTTATACCCTCGGCGCTGATGCCATGCCGGTCGAACATCTCATGATAGAAGGTCGAGCGAGCAGCCTGAGCGATAGTCGACCGCAGGCTCGCGAGCTGTAATTCCTCCAGAGCTGTTCGGCTTATAGTTTCAATATCTTTCTCCCAATAATCATTCATACTTATTTAGTCTTTAATTAATAATCATATTTTGCCGGCGAGATACCTTGCTTGTCGGGCGGCTCAAAAGTTATTTCCGCAAAGAAAAAGCAAAGCCTTGTTCGTTCCAAAATTTTCCGCAAAGCCAAACTAGTCCTCGTTTGTGTCCAATTTTTTTTCCGCGAGCTAAACTAGTCCTCGTTTGCCTCCAATTATTTTTCCGCAAGCCAAAATAGTCCTCGTTTGTCTCCAATTATTTTTCCGCAAGCCAAACTAGTCCTCGTTTGTCTCCAATTTTTTTTCCGCGAGCCAAACTAGTCCTCATTTAGGCCCAATTTCTTTTTCGCACTCCAAATTAGTCCTCATTTAGCTCCATTTTTTTTTCGTAAGGAAAAGGAGTAGAAAGATTGCTCCGTACCATCTCGCCCAATCGATAGACATCCTCCCTTAGTCATATCATTTTATAGTATTATCATATTCTATGGCATTATCCTCATCATGGATTATAATCTGACCGTTATAAATCGTGTTGCTATATATTTTCACATGCCGGCTGAAGACAGTCGCTATCGAGCTATATACCGTATTTTCATATACATCTATATAATCTCCGGTATGGCAAACGATAGCTCCGCCTTCCACATCTTCAATCAGATTGTGATGTATCCGGGTGTAATTGCCCACGCAACCGTAAGCGGCTTCCACTTCAATATCTATGCCCCACATAGGCAGGGTTCCGTTTTTGATACCATAAATATGGTTATAGCTTAGCTCCGAATTATTGCCTGCAATAAGCGAGATTCCCTGTCGCCGACAGTCGTATAGCTCACAATTGCTGATTTGAACATTATCATTAGGTTTCACCCCGTCGAGAAGATAACTGTTGATGATAACGGCGTCGCCCGACATCTGTTCCACTTTCGAGCCCTTAATCGTTACATTTTTTGAATGAGCGATATTGAAGCCGAACCCCCACTCATGGGTTGCCGATCCAAGTGTTTCCGACAGGCTGTAATCATGCTCATAACGGTCGCCTATCAAATGCCCTCCGTTAATCGTGATGTTATCAACTTCAAAAATGTAGAATAGGGAATAGGTCACTTGGTTGTTAGGCAAAAGTCGGAAAACCGCCTCTCCCAGCTCAAGGTTTATATCCGAAGGGACGACAATGCCTTTGAGGTCATGCAGCGGTATATCTACCCATCCCCATCCCTGCCATTCCGAGATAATTGCATATTGCCTGTTGGGAAATTTGACGGTACTATATCCATTCTCTTTGGCATAATTCAGTGCATTATTAATCCCGCGAGTGGTAGCGATTGCAACCTCCCTGTCCTTGTAATTGCCACTGTTAGGGATATCGAAAGCCGCCAAATCAATCACATAAACCGAAGGGTCATTCGCCTCCTCTTCCGTAATATTGAACGAACATGATAGCGCCGATAGCAAACAGCAAAGGGCGCAGATTGCTCCTGATATGTGTTTGGATAATTGCACTGAAGCCATACTAAAATAAGGATAGGGAATCAAAAATAGTTTGCCCTCATATCCTCTATCAAACCGGGATGCGTTGGTTTCCAGCCTAAGTCTTCCTGCGTTTTATAACTTGTTGCCGGGGCATCAAATCCGATAAAGCGGCTCATCCATTCAAAGTGCGCAACCAGTTCTTCGCCGGCGATAGATCTAACAGGCAGCTTTACGGCTTCGCCTATCAATTCGGCAATCTCTTTTATTGTAATTCCACTATCGGCAACGGCATTGTATCTCGCTCCTTTGAGAGCTTTCTCTATTGCCAGGCAAAATAAATGTGCAGCGTCCAAGCGATGCACAGCCGGCCAGCGGTTGTTGCCCTCTCCCGTATATGCCGAAACTCCATGCTTACGTGCTTGCGAGATGATGAAAGGAACAAAGCCTTTGTCGCCTTTGGCATGTACCGAGGGCGACAGTCGCACAACGGAGGCATTGACGCCCCTTCCCGCCAAGGCCATAGCCATCGCTTCGGATGCTCGAGGGAAGTCGGGCGAGGCATCGGCTTCGGTAATAAATCCGTTGGTTGTAGGCAGCCCCAATATTCCGGCGGTGACTATTATAGGCTTGCTTGTCCCTTCCAAAGCCTTACCCATGGCTTCTATGGCCGCTTTATCTATGTCATTAGCATTGGCGAAGCTATTAAAGTCATGCACAAAGGCGGTATGAATGACGCCGTCTGCCTTCGAAGCTCCTTGTTCTAAGATTTCCAGATCCGAAAGGCTTCCCTTTAATACGCGAGCTCCCGCAGCCCCAATCTTGCTTGCTGATTCGTCGGTGCGAGCCAGTCCTGTAACTTCATGGCC
>JAITHO010000217.1 GCA_031279915.1 Tannerellaceae bacterium | reverse complement strand
CATCACAACACAGTATCCCTCTCACATCGCCTCACCGACGCACTTCCTATCTGAGATTAACGTTAATCTCGCCTCAGGAAGCCCTATTTTATCCGAGATTAACGTTGAACTCGCTTCCGGGAGCCCTATTTTATCCGAGATTAACGTTGAACTCGCTTCAGGGAGCCCTATTTTATCCGAGATTAACGTTGAACTCGCTTCGGAGAGCCCTGTTTTATCCGAGATTAACGTTGATCTCGCTTCAGGGAGCCCTGTTTTATCCGAGATTAACGTTAATCTCGCTTCATGCCGGATGGCGGCGGATTGTTATTTCCTTAAAGTGAATAGAAATTCGAGGCCGCCGCCGTGATGATGCTTTACTTGTATATCGCCCTTGTGAAAAAGAATCGCGTTCTTAACGATGGAGAGGCCAAGGCCGGAGCCGCCAATGTCGCGCGTACGTCCTTCGCTTACGCGGTAGAAGCGTTCGAAGAGGCGGTTTAGATGTCGCTCTTCAACGCCGGCTCCGGTGTCGTAGTACGAGAAGTAAAAGTAGTTCTCGTTCTCTGAATAGTTCTTGATGTTGACTTCAATGTTGCTGCCGGCGTAGCTGATGGAGTTGTCGATGAGATTGCGGAACACGGAATAGAGCAGACTGTAATTGCCTTTAACTGTAAGCGTGTCGCTCATGTCGACATTGAAGCGGATGCATTGTTCGTCGAGCTTGTCGCGCAGGTCGGCGTAGACTTCTGAAATAAGCTCCGGCAATACGATGTCTTCGAGGGCGAACTGCGAAGGCGCATCTTCTATCTTGCTTATGATGCTGGAGTCTTCGATGAGATTCGACAGTCTGACGGTTTGCAGAAAGGCTCGCTCGATGAATTGTTGTTGCTTGTCGGGCGGGAGTTTGTGGTTGCTCAATGTTTCAAGATAGCCGCGGAGGGTGGTGACGGGGGTGCGCAGTTCATGAGCTATGTTGCCGGTCATCTCCTGCTTGAGGAGTTTGGTTTTCTCCGCTAAGCTTATATCCTTAATGATGATTTCAAAACTAAGGTCGACGAATACCACGACTTGCAGGGAGAAGATTTTGGCATTCTTTCGTATCCTGAAATCGGTGTAACGCTCTTCTTTACTATCGGTGCGGATGAAATCGGCTACGGGCATGAACATTTGATCTTGAAATATGTTCTCGACGTCGAAAATGGGGCTGTCTGATATTAGGTTTACGTACTGTACAAAGGCCGAATTAGCGTAAACCTTCTTCATATCGCGATTAAATATGCATAAACCTTCGCCGGAGAACTTGAAATGCCGTATAAGCTTCTCCCGTTCCAAGTGAATTCCTTGTTTGTTTCGCTCGCTTTGCTTGAAAATATCCAGAAGTTCATTGCCGATTTCCCCCAATTCATCCTCCGGGAAGGTAACCGAAGGTATGTTTTGCCCCCTTTTTATTGCCGTGGCCAGCTCTTTAAGTTGTTTCATTGATCTGCCGAAGCGCCTGGCCATAAAATGAACCGCTATCAGGGCCGCCAGGAAGAGCGCGGCGGCAATGTATATAAAGAAATTGTCGGGTCGAAGCATGTTTCTTGTCTCCGAATTGTATGTCAAGGCTAAACGAACGAAGCAGGAATCGAATCGTCGTGCATAATAGAGATATTCGCTGCCTGTTGAGGCCGATTGTCTGACTGAATATCCTCTGCGCGCTTCTTCGGCAAGCCGGATTTCGGGTCGATTGATATGGTTGTCGGCTCGTTCAGAGCTGTCGGTAGCATTATCAAAGCAAACGTTGCCGCGGGCATCTATGATTGTAATTCGAATGCTGTCGGGCAGTAGTGCGAAAAGCTCTTTCGCCTTTGAAATGCTGTCGAGCGGAACGGCGGCAGAGCTGATGATGGTGTTGACGATCTCGGCGTATCCGTCAAGACGGCTGACTGCCTCTGACATCCGGTACCGCCGCTCTTGCTGGCGTTCGACAAGGATGATGGCGGCGCTAAACACGAGGAAGGCAAGCGCGATGCCATAGAATATGCGCTGGCGGTAGGATATTTTCATCTATTTCAAGGCAAGATCAGGATCGAATGAGTATCCGTATCCGATGCGATTAATGATGCAGTCGGCGCAGGGGCCGAGTTTTTTCCGTAATCGAGCTATATGTACGTCAACGGTTCGTTCCAGAACGATTCCGTCGTTGTTCCAGGCTTTAGCGAGGATGTCGGTGCGCGATAAGAACTCTTTTTCGCGTTTAAGGAGGAGGAAAAGGATGTTGAACTCGGTTCGGGTGAGTTCAACCTTGTCGTTGTCAATCAAAACCGTCTTTGTGCGCGTATCCAGCGTGAGCCGTCCGGCCGAAATTATGTCAGGAGCAGCTACGCGTCCGCGCTTAAGAACGCTTCTCACTCTTGCAATCACTTCCTTTACGGAGAAAGGCTTGGTGATGAAATCATCTCCGCCGATGGAGAAGCCCGTCAGCATGTCATTCTCAGATTGCTTTGCGGTAAGGAAGATGATGGGGATGTTGTTTCCTTCCTTTCTTAGCTTGTCGGCAAACTTAAAGCCCGACATTCCACCCATCATTACGTCGAGGAGCAGTAAGCTATGATCGGGCGAAAGCATGCGCTGGGCCTCCTCGGCCGACGTGGCCGAATCTATATTGTATCCCTCGTGCTCAAGATTAAATTGGAGAACTTCGCGGATGCCTGGCTCGTCGTCAACTACCAGGATACGCAGGTCGTCGGTTTTACTGTTCATCTGTTCTTTCTCATATAAGTTTATACATGTTTTGTTCGGGCAAATCTACTATATAATTCTCGAAAAGATACAATGAATTGCTTGGCGCAAGGCTCTGCGAAGCCGCCAAAAACCGCGGCAAGAGCTATCTTTGCCTCATTAAAGACAGCATAAATATGATTGATACCGAAAATATCGTTAGGAAATACAATACATACCTCAGCCTCGAACGCGGCCTTTCGCATAACTCCGTTGAAGCCTATATGAGCGATCTCAGCAAGCTGCTTCGATTCGCCGACGAAGAAAACCGGCCCTACGAGGCTCTGACGTACGACGACCTTAGGCAATTCGTTGCGCGGCTGCACGACATAGGCATACATCCACGTTCGCAGGCTCGTATTATATCCGGCGTGAAGTCGTTTTATCGTTTCCTTATACTCGAGGACTATCTGGCGAACGATCCCTCGGAATTGCTCGAGATGCCGAAGATAGGATTGAGCCTGCCCGAAGTATTATCTCTCTCCGAAGTGAACGCCATTATCGACAGCATAGACCTCAGCTCGGCTGAAGGACCACGCAACAGAGCCATGCTAGAAACGCTTTACAGCTGCGGACTGCGCGTTTCCGAACTCGTATCCCTTCGCCGCAGTGATGTATTTGCCCAGGAAGGCTTCATAAAGGTGGATGGCAAAGGACGCAAGCAGCGGCTAGTGCCAATATCTAGCGTCGCCCTTGAAGAGATAGCCGAATATGCCAAAATAAGAATACAACAAACTGTCAAGAAGGGCAGCGAAGATATTTTATTCCTTAACCGAAGCGGATCGAAGCTCTCTCGCGTCATGATATTCCTGATCATCAAACAGCAAGCGGCGCTGGCAGGCATTCACAAGCGAGTCAGCCCTCATACCTTCCGGCATTCCTTCGCAACACATCTGCTTGAAGGCGGAGCCAACCTGCGGGCAATACAAGCAATGCTCGGACACGAACAAATAAGCAGCACCGCAATCTATATACACCTCGATCGAGAAGCCTTGAGGAAAGAAATACTGGAATATCACCCAAGAAACAAGCAACGATGAAGCCGCGCAGCATAATTCATCCCAAGTTCCGCTCCTTCGAAGCCGCAATTAGCGAAATACTGAAGCGATTTGACCAGCAGGGCAGGCTATTATATAGCGGACGAAATACGATTAAAGTCGTCGACATGCCCCCTTACACAATCAACATCAAGCGCTTCAAGCGGCCGCATATCTTCAATCGAATTGCATACACTTTCCTTCGGAAATCCAAGTGCGAACGTGCCTACCTACATTCCGAGCAGATCATCCGCCGCGGATTCAACACTCCTCAACCTGTTGCCTGCTTCATCATGACGCAATGCGGACTGATGAGCGATTCATTTTACCTATCCATTCATGAAAACTATCCCCGCAACATGTATGAATTTGGCCAAGGAGGCATCGCCGAACGCGAAGACATTATCAAAGCCTTTGCCCGCTATACCGCCGCCCTGCACGAAGCCCGCATCTTCCATCGCGATTATTCGCCCGGCAACATACTATTCGAAGTACGCGATGCTCGCTGCGAGTTTTGCCTCGTTGATACCAACAGAATGAGCTTCGGAAAGGTCTCGATAGCCAAAGGATGCTCCGCCTTTGCCGCTCTATGGGGCGATGAAGCAATCTTCAACCTCATCGCCAACGAATATGCCGACGCACGAAAGGCCGACGCATTCAAATGCCGCCGGCTAATAGCTCGCAGCCGACGAATATTCTGGAAACGATACTCCGCAAAGCACGGGAAGCCTTACTGATTCATGGCTTTATTATATGCCGATATCATTTGCCAGGCAAGAAAGTTATTATCGAAACGCGCAGCATGCTTCTTACCCCTCAGCGATATCTGACGCCTCGCCTTGCGGTTGACGGCAAGAATCTGAATAATAGCTTGGGCTATGGAATGCTCGTCGGAGTAATTAATGTATACAACCGCCTCGCCTCCGGCCTCCGACAGCGATAAACCTCCCGCAGTAACCACCGGAACCCCCGCGCACAGAGCCTCAACAACCGGAACCCCAAAGCAGTCGCACGACGAAGGATACACAAACACAGCAGCCAGCTGATACACCGTCGGCAGATCATAAAACGCAACATGCGACCGGATGTGCAATCGCGCGCTCAAGCTATTATCAGCCGCAAACTGCTTCACCTCCGCGATATAGGGCGTTTCTCGACCTACGGCTACGAGATGGATGGACTCATCCAAATGCAACAGAGCCTTGAGCGCCGACAGCAGATTGTTGCACGGCTCAATAGTACCCACATTCAGGATGAACTTCTGCGGCAGAGAGTAATCTCGGCGCACGCGCTCCTTCTCCTCGTCGCTGGCAACGCCGAGGAATATCGAATCGCATCCCTGATAAATGGTACTAATCTTGTCATGATCAACTTTCAGGTGGGAGATGGCGTATCGGCGCATGTAATCACTTACGGCCACTACATAATCGGCAGCCATACACGTTTGCTGCATCTTGCGGATGAACCGCCGACATTCGGAGGCCGGATAATGTTCCGGATGATGAAAGAATCGGTGATTGTGAATCGTGACAACAGATCGGATGCCTTTCTTACGCAGTCCGCGAGGCAGTTCATTGCACAATCCGTGATAAAGCTGCACTCCGTCGCGCAGAAGTTCCCTCACAACCGTTTGCCTCTGCCATAAAGCAGGCAGAACCTTATCGATAACCTTCGACGGCGGAACAAAAGCAATATCGTCTCTCATACCAATGCCTTCAATGCAGTCGCGGAAAGCAATCGTTGGCGTGTAAAGCCTGTATTTGTTTTCGGAATAGATAGTAGATAGATTGTTGATTACGTATCGGCAGTAGTTGCGCAGTGCGTCGTTGTTATAAGCTTTATAAGCGTCAAATCCAATAACCATAGTATATACATTTTTTTGGGCAAATATAATACATCCGAAGGGCAATATCAACATTTTTATTTCCGACCTAACGGAATGCGGGGGATTTGATATGCAAGAACGATAGCCGCATTGATACATATTCGATTAATACCTATTTTTGCGAATACCCACCAATTTATGCAAACAATAATGATTACAACAAAACTTATTCCCCTGCTTTTTGTACTGTGCTTAGCTATTGCTTTGCCAGCCGAAGCGAAGGAGATCAACAAAACACAAGCCATGGCCGTTGCCCATGCTTTCTCTACAACAAACTTAGATCGCATTCCCGTAGCCGACGATCCTGTTTATACAGCTCTGACTAGCGATGCCGCCTTGCGATCGGATGGCGGCAGAGCCTTATTCTATGCCTACAATCTCAAGGGAGGCGGATTCGTGATTGTTTCTGCAGACACTCGAGCGCATCCCGTTCTGGCTTATTCTGCCGAAGGAGAGTTCTCGGCCAACGAGATGCCGGCATCCATGCAAGTTTGGCTCAAGAATTATGAGAGGGAGATCGCTCATGCTATCGCTCAAACTTCCTCGCCGGAAGATGGAGCGCAGAAGGAATGGGATGCCCTCAGCTCCAGACTGCCCAGAACGGCCAGCAACGAAGTCCGTTTGCAAACCGTTAATTGGGACCAGAACGATCCCTACAATGCCATCTGCCCCAAAGACGGGCGAAGCACCACGCAAGCTGGATGCGTTGCGACGGCCATGGGCATCGTCATGAAGTATCACAGATGGCCCAACCGCGGTCAGGGAAGCATCAAATATTCCACAAAGACTCGAAACATCAGCGTTAGCGCAAACTTTAACGCTGAATATAAGTGGGACAACATGCGCGATACGTACAATCGCTCCAATGGCAACGGCTGGACTCAGCAGCAAGCTGAGGCGGTAGCTACATTGCTATTCCATTGCGGTGCGGCGGTTGAGATGGATTACTTGGTCAACGGAAGCGGGGCCACGGAATGGGAGGTGGTTCGGGCGCTGACTGAGAATTTCGGATATGATAAATCGCTCTGCCTTGCTTACCGCGACCTTTATTCTGTTGCCGAATGGGATTCGCTTATGCAAAAGGAAATCAATGAGGGTCGGCCGATACTCTACGGAGGAATAACGGGATATTCTGTTGACGACGATGAAGGGCATCAGCTTGTTGTCGACGGCTATTCATTGGGCATAGTTAATATCCAGGCCGAAGATCCTTTCTATTACTATCACATCAACTGGGGATGGAACGGAAGCAATAACGGATACTTCCTGCTCAGCGCTCTCAGTCCGAACAGCTCGCATAAGGGATATAATCTGGAGCAGGATGCTATAATCGGCGTTCGGAAGGACAATGCGGGGACTGTAAGGCATGAGATGTTCTTCGTGAAGTCTGATGCTGCCGTGTCTCCCAGCCCGCCTACCGGTTTATTCGCCGACGTCGATTCTATATATCCGGGCAAACCTTTTAATATCAACACTACTTACATTGCCGACTACGGAATGCGCGACTTCAAGGGTTCGTGGGGATTCTTCGTCACCGGAGCCGACGGGCAGCGGAAGGATTCGCTGGAGGTGTCTGACTATGATCTGAAGAGCGGCTACGGAGTGAAGCTATCTTCCGACGAACCTTATGTCGTTAACGAGATTGAGGAGGGCGATCGGGTAAGGCTGTTCTATCGATCCGAGGGACATGAGTGGCGGCTGGTGCGCGGATTTGCGGACGCTTGCATCGAGATCCCTCTGGGAGTAAGGATTGGGACTGGAGCCGAGAAAATTGTTCGGCCAACCAATATCGTTGTGGCTGCCGACAATGGCTACATTGCCGTAAGATCTGCGTCGGAACCTATACGCGAGATCGCTGTCTATTCAATCAGCGGACAACTGATGCACCATGAACGAATGGCCGAGAGAAGTCTCAGCGCTCTGATTCCCGCACAAACTTTCGCCCATTCAATATATATAGTTAAGGTGACTGCTGCGGGCGGAACATATACCTGCAAGATTATCTTATAACCCACATAAAATCTATACCATGAACACTCCTATTCGTACCGGACTTGCCTCATTCGGCATGTCGGGATCCGTGTTTCACGCTCCCTTTATTGAGATTCATCCCCGATTTGAGCTTCACAGCATAGTTGAGCGAAGCGCTAACAAGGCCGCTGCGAAATATCCCGGCGCACGGATATTGCGGAGCTTCGAGGCTTTGCTGTCTGATCCCGACATTGATCTGGTGATCGTCAACACTCCTGATACAACGCACTACGAGCTGTGCGGGATGGCTCTGGAGGCCGGTAAGCATGTGGTGGTTGAGAAGCCGTTCGTACTGAATGTTGCCGAAGGCGAGGAGCTGGTGCGGATGGCTCGCGAGAGGAATCTGCTGCTGGCCGTTTATCAGAACAGACGCTGGGACGGAGATTTTCTGACCATCCGCGAGATTCTTCAGGCTGCGCTGCTCGGGAGGGTCGTTGAGTTTCATTCGGCTTATCAGCGATACCGGAATTTCATACAGGAAAATACTTGGAAGGAGCGTGCAGACCACAGGGTGGGGCTGGCTTATAATCTTGGATCGCACATGATTGATCAGGCGATGACGCTCTTCGGAATGCCTTCCGCCGTTTATGCCGACATCGACAAGATGCGCCGCAATTCGATGGTCGACGATTATTATTTCATACATCTCATCTACCCCGATGGCCCTAAAGTGTCTGTTCGCGGAGGCTATCTTATCAGGGAGGCTACGCCCAGATATTATGTGCACGGCGAGGCCGGATCGTTTGTCAAGCACGGAATGGATACGCAGGAGGATATGCTCAAGGCTGGACTATCGCCTTCGCTGCCGCTTTGGGGGCATGAGCCGGAGGCTGCATGGGGAAAGCTTTGCACGGATATTAACGGATTGCTGTTCGAAGGAAAAATACAGACCCTGCCCGGCAATTACGGCGGCTTCTACGATGACATCTACCGGGCTCTCTCAACCGATACTCCTCCGCAAGCTGATGCCGCTGAGGCGCTGAATGTGATTAGAGTGATCGACGCTGCATTTGAGAGCGCTGCGAGCGGATCGGAGGTCGGAATCTCGACCAAAGGCTATTCGCCAACTTCGGATGCTGCTCCGGCGGAAGGCGATGGCAATAAGGTTCGGGAATAGGATACCGGAGCGGCGAATCCAACGGCTCGGGCTTTATTATCGCCATACCAATAGGTCGCGACGGCATAGTCTATCCGTCCGGCAGGCTTTCGGAACACTATCCTGAGGCTATTGCTGAAAACTATGCCGTCGAGCAGGCGAAGGCGGAGCAGCGAATTATATCCGTAGGTTTGACGCCCGCCGGCGCGAATCATTCCCCCCAAAAGTGTTTGCTGAGCTGATTTATTATCGGCTGCTATGTTATAATATCCCTCCAGGCCTTTTGCCGTGAAGAGGGGCTGGCCGTCGGCTTCGGCAGTGATTTCGCCGTTGCTGAGCCATGCGGAGTTCGACGTATAATTATATAATGTATAGGCTTCGCCTTTAAATATTCCCTTCCCTCCGCTTATTTCGAGGGCCGTTGAGTCGGTATCGTTGCTCAGGATTTCGCGCCAGGAGGCGTGGAAATAAAGGGTGCGGCCATCCTCCCATTTTATGGGGGCGAGGGTTATGGTGTAGTTCAATCGGGCTCGTTTGGAGCCTTCGTTGATGAAGGCAAGGGAGGCCTCTTCGCGGTAGGGCATCCTCCATCGGCTGGTGATGCGTCCCTGGCCGTCGGCATCCATCATCAGGCTGGATACCGGTCGGGCTCCCATGCCGCCGCCGCTGAAGTCTGATAGGGGGATGCGCATCGTATGCAGGCCGTCGAATTTGCTTTGCAGGATGATGTCGCGCATTGTTTGGTCGTAGGTGTCTGAAAAGGGAATCACGCGCAGATTCAGTTCGCTAATGGCATAAGCTCCGGTGGGAAGATTAATCACTGCCGGCTCGCCTGCTCCCAGAACAACCGTTCCTTCGATTCGCTGGGTATCGGGCGGAACTTCGGGCGACTGAAAAAGCTGTGCGATGCGGGCCGTTCGTTTGCGTAGCGACACGAGGGCTCGTGGCGAGAAGGTTTTAACTTTTGTGCGTGACGAATACGTTCGATAGTCAATGTGATATGCTTTGGGGGTGCGGGCCGACGAATCGGTTGGGGCTTCGTACACTATGCGGCAGCTGCGAGCGTAGGGGATGGGGAGCCAGGAGGCTGCATCGCCTTCTGAAAATCCTTCGGGCATGTCGGGAATTTTGACCGAGAAGGTCGAGACTTCTATCGCGGCGGTGGGCGATCCGTCGAAGAATATCCGGAGCTTGCCTTGGCGGTCGGATCCTTGGAGGGCCATGCGGGTGATTACTCCCGGGCCTCGCACGTCGATCAGGGTTGTTTGGGCGTGTGCGGGGTTTATCTCTCCCGAAGATACTCCGGAGCGCCACATAAGTTCGGGCATGCGAAACATATCTGTTTCCGTAGAAATCTCGTCGAACAGGAGGCGGAGGTCAACGTCGGCCGTCCGCTCCGGATTGCATCCCCCCAAAATTATAATTGCGAAGAAGAGGGAAAAAAGCCCAAGGCCGGCAGCACGTTTCATTCGCTTGCCCCCTTTCCGCCGGCAAATTCCATTAAATAGGCCTTGATGAAACCGTCGATTTTGCCGTCCATCACTCCGCCAACGTCGGCTGTTTGGAAGTTGGTGCGATGATCTTTGACGCGCCGATCGTCGAAAACGTAGCTGCGGATTTGCGATCCCCATTCGATCTTCTTCTTTCCGGCTTCCACCTTTTGCTGCTCGGCCATTCGGCGCTGCAACGCGAAATCGTAGAGCATTGAGCGGAGCAATCGCATGGCATTTTCGCGATTATTGAGCTGCGAGCGGCTTTCGGTATTTTCAATCAAAAGCTCGCGAACTTCGCCCGTATCGGGATCTTTATAATTATATCGGAGCCGAACGCCGGTTTCTACTTTGTTGACATTTTGCCCGCCGGCGCCGCCCGACCGGAATGTATCCCAGCTATAATCGGCAGGATTGATCTCCACCTCAATATCATCGTCAACCAAAGGAGTTACGAATACGGAGGCGAAGGAGGTCATGCGCTTTCCCTGTGCATTGTATGGCGATACGCGAACCAGGCGGTGCACCCCGTTCTCGCCCTTGAGGTATCCGTAGGCAAAGTCGCCTTCAATCTGCATCGTTACGGATTTAATGCCGGCTTCGTCGCCTTCCAGGATATTATTGATGGTAAGCTTGTATCCATTTGTTTCCGCCCATCTTGAGTACATGCGCATCAGCATTGATGCCCAGTCTTGGCTTTCTGTTCCGCCGGCTCCCGAGTTAATTTTGAGCACGCAGCCCATTTGGTCGGCCTCCTGTCGGAGCATATTGCGCGATTCGAGATTTTCGGTGAGCGACAAAGCCCGTTGCCAAGCCTCGTCAACCTCCACTTCGGAGGCGATGCCCTCGCGAGCGTACTCGCAAGCCAGCTTAAGCTCCTCAACAGCCGCCTCCACCTCGGCATAAAGGTCAAGCCACTTCTTCAAGTCTTTAACGATTTTCATCTGAGCCTCCGCGCGCTTAGCATCCTCCCAGAAAGCCGGATCGTGCGTTCTTAGCTCCTCCTCTTCAAGTCGTATCCTCTTAGCATCGACCTCAAAGATACCCCCTCAGCGCTTGCTCGCGCTCCACCACTTCGCGTAGTTGGTCTGTCGTTATCATGTAGTATAATATATTAATTGATTGTGATATGCGGCAAAGGTAAGGAAAAAAGTTTGGGGCGGAGGGGGTTGGCGAACCTCTTTTCCTCCAGAAAATCTCCGCAAGGAATATAGGAACCTCTTTTCCTTCCGGAATTTTTCCGCAAGGAATATAGGAACCTCTTTTCCTTCCGGAATTTTTCCGCAGGGAATAATAGGAACCTCTTTTCCTTCCGGAATTTTTCCGCAGAGAATATAGGAACCTCTTTTCCTTCCGGAAATTTTCCGCAGGGAATATAGGAACCTCTTTTCCTTCCGGAAATTTTCCGCAGGGAATATAGGAACCTCTTTTCCTTCCGGAATTTTTCCGCAGGGAATATAGGAACCTATTTTCCTCTAAGATTAGTTGCTGTATGTACTTTTTTTATGCATAATGATAAATAGGAATATTTCTTTATATTTGCAGCCTAAGAACAATAAAAAATAATAGTCGTATGTCTAAATTTATTTCTATCCGCTTTAAGGAACTACTTCGCCGGCTCCACAATGCCGAGCACTTCGACTTTTTTGGCAATTATATCATCAATGGTTTGCAGACTTTAATAACCTCTCTCACTATGGTTAGCGGCATATTTGATGCGCTGAAAACCGTTTTCGAGCGCGAAGATGCATTGTACAAGCTAAGCCAGGCTTCTGTTTTGACAGCAGATATTACAGCTCTGCACGAAAAGAGGATAGCTCTGTTCTCCTTTTTCTGGCATTACGTTGCAATATTCAAGTATCTTGGCGATATGGGAAAGTCGCTGGCTGCCGAGAAATTGCTGTTCCTGCGTAATAATTACAAAGACTTGCCTTATGTTGCATATCCGGATGCAAGCGGTATGATGACCAACTTTTTGCAGGATTGCGAGAATAGCGTTTGGAAGCCCTATATACAGTTGCTTGGCCTGACCTTTCTTGTAACAGCAATGGAAGAGAGCAATGAGGAGTTTGGAACCAAGTATAGAGATCGGTTTATCGACAAAGAGATGATTGCCGACTTAGGCAAGCTGGCCGGAACCAGAGTTGAAGTAGACAGCGCTTTCGACGCCCTTGTTGACGCTATAAACGTTGCCTGGAAAGCGAACGAACTAGGAGCCAAAGATTCTGGCATAAGAACCAAACTTATTCAGGCAAGAGATGTAGTAGTTGGCGCAATCCACCAAGCGGAGCTTAACATGGCCCACCGCGGCCCTCACAAGAAGGACGACGACAAGGTTGACGGCGGCACTCAAACTCCGGGCGTAACGCCTCCGCCGGCACCTCCAACGCCTCCGCAAGCTCCCGACACAACCAACCCGCCGGCTCCCGACACACCTCCGCAAGCCCCCGACACAACCAATCCGCCGGCTCCCGACCTGCCTCCGCAAGCCCCCGACACAGGCATCCCTCCCATCAATCCCGACGATCTCAACCCGCCGGCAGCAGGGGAGTAAAGGAAACTTCTACTAATTGCTTTTTCTGCGTTATGCTCCGTCGGCAAAATGCTCATGTACTAAAGTACACTCCGCTTTTCCCTCCGTCGCAAGCCTTGAAAAATCTAATTATTAGAAGTTCCCTAAAGAAAAAATTGAAGGGTCATCAGTAGCGTGAAAGTTGCAGATGACCTTTTTTTTATCGCTACTATTAATCTTTAAATAATACAGAATTATGAAAACACTATCTATCGGGCTTGTTGCCCTACTTTTATTTTCATTCTCCGCCTGCACAGCTCCTTTGTACCACAAAGGCGACATCGCGGTTATCAACGCAATCATTGAGAATAATGGACTGAAATGCGAGAAGGCTCCGGCGGACGGATCGTCGGTGCCGGAGGACTGGGATTTCGAAATATGTGTTACCTGGTCGGACGACGAAACGAATAAGCGGATAATTGAGCTGGATTTGTTTACGGAGAAGTTGATCGGAAGGCTCGATCTTTCAAGGCTTGCCAAATTAGAGATCCTTGATTGTTCCTACAATGACCTGACATCTCTGAATGTTTCGGGGCTTGCCAACTTAAAGAAACTTGACTGCTCCGACAATGAACTGACATCTCTGAAGGTTTCAGGGCTATCCGCATTAGAGGTATTTGATTGCTCCTGCAATGAACTGGCCTCCCTGAAACTATCTGGGCTTGCCAACTTAAAGAATCTCAATTGCTGGAGCAATCAACTGACCTCGCTTGATCTATCGGGGCTTACAAACTTAACGGAGCTTGATTGCGACTATAATAATCTGAGCTCACTGGATATATCTAAGCTTCCCAATTTAAAGAATCTTAAGTGCGACGA
>JAITHO010000211.1 GCA_031279915.1 Tannerellaceae bacterium | reverse complement strand
TTACATCGTCCCTGCATTTGCTGGGCGAAAAAACACTAGTGTTTTTTTATCCAGCATTTGCAGGGCTCCGATAAATTGAATTTGTCGGCGTCCAGCAGATTTTTGACGAAAAAAACGTTTGTTGTCGGGATTCAGCATTTTTTTTGAGGAAGAATCACTGATTTTTTGTCGATAAAACATTTGCTGAAGGGTTTCGCAGGCTTGCGAGATGCCTGGGTTGCTGTCGCGATTCTGTGGAAGGAGCGCTTGGCGATCGCTCAAAATTTATAATTGCAGCGGTGGTTGTTTAGCTGATAAAAGGCTGAAACAGATTGCAAATAGATTTGTTTTACTTCATCTCTAAACTGAAAACTTGGCAATCGGGGAAGATTTCCTGCAGATTGATTTCGTTGACAAAAATGCCGTAAACGGCGGAGCCTGAACCTGACATTGATGCGTACAGAGAGCCGTTGTCGTAGAGTTTTTGTTTTATCAGGGCTATTTGCGGATAGCGGGCTACTATGCTGGGCTCAAAGTCGTTGCGAAGGATGTTGCGCCATTCTGATATGGGAATTTGCGCCACATCACGAAGGTTGCAGGCTGAGGGAGCCGGACGGATGCCGGAGTATGCTTCTGCGGTGGATATGCCAAATGGGGGTTTGACGATCGTGATGTAATAGCCGGCAAGATTGAGGGCGAGGGGCTCCAACTTGTCTCCGATTCCGCTGGCGTAAGCTGGGCGATTACGAATAAAAAACGGACAGTCGGCCCCGATTCTGGCGGCTTTTTCTTCTAAAAAATCGGGGCTGAGCCCAAGTTCATGAAATTCGTTTATCATTTTTAGCATAAAGGCGGCGTCTGACGAGCCTCCTCCAAGTCCTGCCCCGAAGGGAATGCTTTTCAGCAGATTAATAGCGATTTCGGGAAGGCTATATGGAAAAATTTGCCTTAATGCTTTAATTACAATATTATTTTCAGGAGCGCAGTCGAGTGATATTCCTGATTGCCTGAAAGAAAAACTTTTGGCCGGCGTTGCTTCGATGGCGTCGCAGAGGGGAATCGGCACAAAAATAGTTTCGATGTTATGCAGGCCATCAGGACGGCGCGAGGTGACATGCAGCCCGATATTGACTTTGGCGTTTGGAAAGACGATCATGATCGCTGCACATTGTTTGGCTTTTCGAGCCCATATCCCTCACGTTTATCAACTTTTTTCAATCGCCACGCCAAGAATGTTGCGAGAAATCCGAAGGCCGCGAAGGTTAGCATGGGGATGGTGTAATCGTAAGTTAGCGCGTCGTTTGTGCGAATTGCGAAGCGGTCGATGATCCAGCCGATGAGTATGGGTACGAGCATTAGCCCCACGTTTTGTATGTAAAAAATCAGTGCGAAGGCGGTTCCGAGGCTTTTGTGCGGAATCATGCGGGCTACGGATGGCCACATTGCGGAGGGTACGAGCGAGAAGGCGATGCCAAGTAGTATCATGATGATCACCGCCATCCACCACACGTTGCCGAAGGGTAGGGCGAATAAAATGTGTACGACGGCGAGTAGGGCCGAGCCGATGAGCATGAGCGTGGCGCCGCGACCTACTACGTCGAATATGCGTCCGAAAATGGGGGTCAAAATGATGGCGCCGAAGGGTAACATGGCTGGAATTGTGCCGGCAAGATGCTCGGGAACGTCATATTTGTAAATCATCAGCTTGGTGGCATATTTCAGAAATGGAAAGATTGCGGAGTAAAAAAGCACGCAAAGCAGGGCGATAATGATAAAGCCGCGATTGGTAATAAGTGATTTGCCATCAGAAAGTTTAAAGGATTCCTTTGATTCTGTAACGGTGGCGGCGCTAAGGGCGAGATCTTCGCGTCGATCCATGCTGCAGTACACAAAAAAGGATAGCGAGCCTATGACGATGAGCATCACTCCGAGCCAAATTGGTGCGGATACTGAGCCGAAGCTCTGCGCCAATGGCAGGCTTACGGCTAGCGCGGCGGCGGTTCCGAGCCGTCCAAGAGCTACTTGCAGGCCCATCGCGAGGGCTAATTCGCGCCCCGTAAACCATTTTGCTACGACTTTATTTAATGCCACATAGGAGGTTTCTGCTCCCATCCCAAAAATGGCGAAGCCTATGACGGCTATCCATGTTCGGAAATGATAACCCATTACAATGCTGTCATTTGGAAACCAATCTGAGAAGGCCCACGCTTTGATCAACACGCCTGCTGTCATCAGCAAACAGCATATTGTTCCGGTGATACGTATGCCCATTTTGTCGAGAAATATCCCGCCAAGAATAAGGGCGAAAAGGAAGATGTTGAAGAATGTGTATGAGCTGGTAAAGAATCCGTACTCAACTGTTGCCCATCCGAAGGTTTTTATGAGTGTGTCTTCAAGCGGCGCAACGACGTCGTATACGTAATAGCTGCACATCATTGCGAAAGAAACGAGTAGCATCGCTGTCCAGCGTGCTGTTTTTGAATCGCTCAGTCGTTTCATAATAGTAGATTTAATCGGTGATTGTTTGTGTAATTAGGAATATTTGTTGGGAGTGATGTCGGGTGGCCGTTCGGCTAATTCTTCGTCGGCGATTAGTTTGTCGATCAGGGTTAAAGCTTCGCCGGCGATATATGCGCTGCCGCTAATGAGAATTATGTCGCCCGGCTTTGTTCTGTCGATTGCATCCAGAATGCCTGCGGCGACAGAGCCATGAATCTTGCCTTTGCGTCCGTAGCGTCTGGCATGGACTGCGACGTCTTTTGCGGGCAAGGCACGTTTGGCATTGGCGGCAACGAAATGATACCTCGCCGTTGCAGGTAACCATGAAAAAATCTGGGATAGTTTTTTGTCCTTGCAAAATCCAACGACGATGTGCAATCTGCCACGGGCCTCTTCGAAGAGTTTTTCGATCAGCAAGCGATTGGCATTCCATGCGCCAATGTTGTGGGCAATGTCAACAACCATCAGTCGTTCCATGAGTTCGATTTCCTCCCAGCGTCCGCGCAATCCGGTTATGCCGGTTACGTTAGTGAATCCGTCGAATATGGATCGCACCCGTACGTCAGAAAATTTCGATGGATATCTCTCCTTGAGGGTTTGCAATGACATGAAAATTGTTAAGATGTTATGTATACGCAGTTCCGGTTGAAATTGCCAAAGATTAGGCTTCACTCTATCCCGATCCTGCTCGTAGAACTTTTCCGTTGTTTTTGTGAGGTCCATGTCCTCGACGATATATATCGGAGCGTTCTTTTGTTCTGCCACTTCGATAAAAACCTTTCTGATAGGGCTGCTAATTCCATTTCCAACAACAACAGGCACATTCGTTTTGATTATACCGGCCTTTTCAGTAGCAATTTCCTTAAGAGTAGTGCCCAGAATATCGGTATGATCACTAGAGATGCTGGTTATTATGCTGAGAATGGGCGTAACGATATTTGTAGAATCAAGTCTGCCGCCGAGTCCGGTTTCGACGACAGCCACATCAACCTTCATTCTTCGAAAATAGTCGAATGCCATAGCCGTAGTGAACTCAAAGAAGGAGCAATTGCCCGCTGATGACTGGAATCCGCCATACGTGCGAACGAAATCAATCACAAAGTCTTCCTCAATAGTCTTGCCGTCTACTCGGATACGTTCGCTAAAATCAACAAGATGCGGAGAGGTATAAAGCCCCGTTCGCAAGCCTGATTTCTGAAGAATTGCAGCAAGTGTGTGACAAACCGTGCCTTTACCATTTGTTCCGGCCACGTGAATTATGTCATATTGATCGCAAGGATGGTTGAGAACTGAGGATAGTTCATTAATTCTGGTAAGTCCGGGCTTGTAGGCCGCAATGCCATCGCGCTCATAAACAGAAGTAGATGCAAACAGGAAGTTTAGCGCATCCGAATATGTTTTGATCATGGCTCGCAATCAGTCGCCCGAAAAGATTAGATCTTCACGCATGTTGTGGAAAACGTTTTGGACGTCCTCATCATCTTCGAGCTTGTCGATTAGCTTTGTTATTAGCTCGCGCTGCTCAGGGTTGACATCCTTCACGTCGTTCGGAATACGTACAAACTCGGCGCTATTTATTTCGAAATTATTCTCTTCGAGATACTTTTGGATGGCCGAATTTTGGGCAAATTCACCATAGAGAATGATCTCGCCTTCATCTTCTTCGATTTCGTCGACCCCATAATCTATAAGTTCAAGCTCCAAGTCCTCGAGCGAGATCTCATCTTTTTTCACGATGTGAAACACACACTTATGATCAAAAAGAAACTCTAGACTGCCGGTTGTTCCTAGCGATCCTCCATGTTTATTGAAATAACTGCGGACATTGGCAACAGTTCGCGTGCTATTGTCGGTTGCTGTTTCAACAAAGATGGCAATACCGTATGGGCCATACCCTTCGTAATTCATTTCCTTGTAATCAGTAAAATCTTTTGATGATGCTTTTTTTACAGCTCTCTCAACGTTTTCTTTAGGCATATTTTCCTTTTTTGCCTGCTGAATTAAAACTCGGAGTCGGGGATTACTTTCAGGTTCAGGGCCTCCCGACTTTACGGCGATGGTGATTTCTTTAGCAAGCTTGGTGAACACCTTTGCCATATTACCCCACCTCTTCATTTTTCTTGCTTTGCGGTATTCAAATGCGCGTCCCATATTATTTGTAAGTTGGAAATTTAAGGTTTATAACATAATAATAAATGTATGGATATGGAGATTGCTAAGAGCGACAGATAAAAACGAATTATAGCGTATCATTTTCAAATTTAGCTCTCCGATTGTCAATCAGCAGAACGCAGCTGCGCTCCGGTCTCCTTCTCTATATTTTTCTGTATCCGGCTCATGATAGCATCGATTTGTGTATCCGTCATCGTTTTGTCAGAATCAGACAGATAGAAGCTCACGGCATACGACTTTTTCCCTTCGGGGAGATTATTCCCCTCGTAAACATCAAAAAGGATGATATCTTTAAGCCGCTTGCCATCGCTTGCGTATGCGACTTTCTCGATCTCGGCAAAAGTTACTCGCTTATCTATTAGAAAAGCCATATCTCGCCTCACCTGATGAAAACGCGGAAGCTCGCCAAACACCACAGTATGATGCTTTATCTGCTTCATTAGCGTGGTCCATAACAGTTCGGCGTAATATACTTCGCCATCAACATCGACTTGTTTCAGCAGTGATTTTCTTACCATTCCAAGTTCGACAAGCGTTTCTTGACCCGACAGAATCTTCAGGCCGGCAGAAAAGACATCGCTCTCAAAGCTTGAAAGTTCCACCTTTAGCCTATCAATCCCCAATCGAGTTAGAACATTCATGGCGTGAGCTCTGAGTTCATAAACAGATACTTCTTCTTTATGGTGAGCCCAATGATTTTCAACTCGATT
>JAITHO010000199.1 GCA_031279915.1 Tannerellaceae bacterium | reverse complement strand
TCGCCATGATACTAAGTAAAACCCTTTTGTTCATAAAATAATTTCTGTATTAATTAAAGTAATGTGTTCAGCAGCTCAATTTCATTCGGTCATATTAAAGGTTCCTTTAAAGTGACAATCCTGGCCCTGAGCGATGCCGGCGAATGGATATAAGTTATGCCTATTATATAGGGCTTTTGTTTTGCGAAGTTGGAGCATGTTTTTATATTTGTGCCGCGTTGACATTGTCACTTTAAAGGAACCTTTAAACTGACAATCCTCGCCACCTCTGACGTTTGAGCCTCCAAACGAAAGTAAGCCCATGTATATATGTAAATACGTCGCGCTAATTATCGCGAGCCATCCGATTGAATTGGATACGTCGCGATAATTATCGCGAGCCATCCGATTGAATTGGATACGCTGCGATAATTATCGCGAGCCATCCGATTGAATTGGATACGCTGCGATAATTATCGCGAGCCATCCGATTGAATTGGATTTGCTGCGATAATTATCGCGAGCCATCCGATTGAGTAGGATTTGCTGCGATAATTATCGCGAGCCATTTCCATTCGATTATACGTTTTTTATATATCCGGAGGGGAAATCGTTTGTTTTTTTGGTCAAACAAATTATTCCTTTATATTTGCAGAAGTTTGAACAATTTAAAAAATCATAGTTATGCAGAAATTCATTTTAATAGTTTTTAAAACCCTCCTCGGAAAGCTCCACATAGCTGAGCATGCTGATTTTTACGAAAGAGGTATCATCAAGCCGCTTATTGCTTTGATGAGCGTTCTGCCTATTGCCAGCGGAGTTTTTAATGCTCTCCGAACAGTATATCAGAAGGAAGACGACCTTTTCAAGCAAAGTCAGGCTTCAATCTTAACTCCAGAGATCACTGCTCTGCACGAAAAACGAATCGCGCTCTTAGTTTTTTTCTGGCACTACGTTTCCATGAGCAAATACTTTGACGATGCCGCATTAGTGCAAGCAACCGACAAGCTTATGTTCCTAAAAAATAATTACAAGGAGCTTCCGCAAGCTAATTATACCGATGCCAACGGATTGCTGACAAACTTCCTGGAAGATTGCGAAAAAGCGGAGTGGGCGCCGCTCATCCAAGCTCTCGGACTTACGTCCTTAGTCGGAAAGATTAAGACCGCACATGAAGCCTTCAAAGATCTTTATACCGATCGCTCGTTCGACAAAACCCACATCGCGCAAATGGGGAAAATCTCCGAAATACGCGTAGAGGTCGATGCAACATTCGATGCCTTCATCGACAGCCTCAACGCGGCATGGACGGCCAATGAGTTTGGAGCTAAGGACGCTACCGTTCGCTCCACCCTTCTCGAAGCGAAGGAACATATCATCGCGGCCATACATCAGGCTGAAGTTAACCTCGCCCGCCGCGGCGTTCACAAGGTGAAAGAGGATGACAAAACCGACGAGGGCACGCAAGCTCCCGACACAACAAATCCGCCGGCCCCGCAAACTCCGCCACAGCAACCGGATACGACAAATCCGCCGGCTCCGCCAACTCCTCCGCAACAACCTGACACAAGCATACCGCCTATCAATCCGGAGGATCTTAACCCTCCGTCAGCAGGTGAATAATTGAGACATACTCATTTTTTTTAATTTAAAGGTTTGTATTGACAAGCTGTTGGATGAGATATCTGGCAGCTTTTTTTATGCGCCGCCTCCGTCCTTTCGTAATGGCGGAGGCGGGAATAACTTACATGGCTGGCGAGAATGACCTCCTTTTTTTGGCGGGATGGGGTAGGGGATCAAAGATTCCCCAAGCGGCAAGGGCTGACGGGATTGGCGTAGGGAGGGGGCTGAAATGTGGCTGTTGCCGCGTGGCTACGGCATTTATCACCTAAAAAATCTTACCTTCGCGCTCATAAAATTCAAATAAATAATTATAATCATTATGGCAAAAGAATTGAAGGAGCTTACGACTCGAAAGGAAAACTACTCGCAATGGTACCAGGACTTGGTTATTAAGGCTGATTTGGCTGAAAATTCGGCGGTGCGCGGATGTATGGTTATCAAGCCGTACGGTTATGCTATATGGGAGAATATGCAACGCGCGCTCGACGATATGTTTAAGGAAACGGGGCACTCTAATGCGTATTTTCCGCTACTTATTCCTAAATCGTTTATGAGCCGAGAGGCTGATCATGTGGAGGGATTTGCGAAGGAATGTGCGGTGGTTACTCACTACCGGCTTAAGAATGCGCCTGATGGCAGCGGAGTGGTGGTCGACCCGGCGGCTAAGCTTGAGGAGGAGCTTATCATACGGCCTACGTCGGAAACGATTATATGGCACACGTATCGAAACTGGATTCAGTCGTATCGCGACTTGCCTATCCTGATTAATCAATGGGCTAACGTGATGCGGTGGGAGATGCGCACAAGATTGTTCCTCCGAACGGCCGAATTTCTTTGGCAGGAAGGTCATACGGCCCATGCTACTCAGGCGGAGGCCGAGGAGGAAACGTTGCGGATGCTTGGGGTTTATGCTCGCTTCGCTCAGGATTTCATGGCGATGCCTGTGATACGCGGCGCGAAGACGGCTAGCGAACGTTTTGCCGGAGCGCTCGAAACTTACTGCATCGAGGCGATGATGCAAGACGGAAAGGCTTTGCAGGCCGGCACTTCGCATTTTCTCGGTCAAAATTTCGGACGGGCTTTCGATGTTACTTTCATCGACCGCGAGGGCAAAACGGATTATGCCTGGGCTACGTCGTGGGGCGTTTCAACCCGCTTGGTTGGCGCGCTGATCATGGCTCACTCCGACGACAACGGGCTGGTGCTGCCGCCGCGGCTTGCTCCCATCCAGGTCGTTATTATTCCGATATATAAAAGCGAAGAGCAGCTTGGGCAGATTAGCGAGCGGGCCAACGCCATTGCTGCCAGGCTTCGCCAGATGGGCATCAGCGTGAAATATGATGATTCCGACAATCGCAAGCCGGGATGGAAGTTTGCCGAGTATGAGCTGAAAGGCGTTCCGGTACGGCTGGCCATCGGCGGGCGAGATATGGAGAACGGTACGGTGGAGGTGATGCGACGCGACATGCTCAGCAAGGAAACTGTTCCGCAGGATGGCATTGAGCTCAGGGTGCAAAAACTGCTGAGCGATATACAGAATAACATCTATTGCAAGGCTTTCGATTTCCGCGCCAAGCGAATCGTTAATGTTAATTCGTACGATGAATTTAAGGCGAAAATTGAGGAGGGATTTTTCGTCATGGCGCATTGGGACGGCTCGGCGGCAACGGAGGAGCAGATCAAAAACGACACGAAGGCCACTATTCGCTGCATTCCTTTTGAGGGAGATATGACCCCTGGACAATGCGTTCTCACAGGCCAGCCATCAGAGCGCAGGGTTCTGTTCGCAAGGTCATATTAAGGCTCGATGAATATTTTGAGGATAATACTTTTGATTGCAATGCTTGCCGCGGCTATCGCTATGGGCGCGCAGGATAGGGAGCCGAAGATGCGGAATCCGCTTGACATCCCCATTCTGCTAAGCGGCAACTTCGGCGAGCTGCGCACCAATCATTTTCATTCGGGTATAGATCTGAAAACGATGGCCGTGGAAGGAAAAGCTGTCAGGGCCGTTGACGATGGATACGTCGCTCGCATCGTTGTAAGCCCCTGGGGATTCGGCAACGCCCTCTACCTGGTTCATCCCAGCGGCCTGAAAACCGTGTACGGACATCTACAAAGATTTTCAGACAAGATAGCCGCCTACGTGAAAGACTTACAGTACGAGCAAGAAGATTTTTCGGTAGATATAAGCCTCGCAGCCGATGTATTCCCCGTATCCAAAGGCGACTTGATAGCCCTCTCCGGAAACTCCGGCAGCTCAGGCGGCCCGCACCTCCACTTTGAAGTGCGGGATTCGGAAACCGACGCCGTCGTCGATCCCCTTCGATATTATAAAGGAATGATAAGCGATACCCGCCCCCCGCGCATCGACGCCTTCATGGTATATCCCCTGGAAGGCAAAGGAGCAGTCAACGGCGGAAGCTCGCCGCTGGAACTCAAGATCGGACGATCAAAAGAAGGAACCCAAACCATTTCAGGTACAGCAAACGTATGGGGCGAAATAGGCATCGCTCTCAAAGCATACGACTACATGGACGGCACAACCAACATCTACGGAGTGCAGCAAATCATCATGGGCGTTGACGGCAAAATAGTTTTCAACAGCAAGCTCGATAGCTTCTCCATCTGGCCCGATACGCGATACATCAACTCCTTTATCGACCCCCTTCAGTGGCGCAACAATCGAGCCTTCTTCATGAAAAGCTTCATCGAACCCGGCAATCGCCTGCACAGCCTGAACGCCCTCAATCGCGGCATCCTGCTCGTCAACGAAGAGCGTCAGTACCGCATCACATATATCGCGAGAGATGCCTACGGCAATCAAAGCAAGCAAACCTTCGTCGTCAACGGCAAGCGTCAAGCCATCGCTCCGGAAGATACCGCCGGCAGCGAGCTCTTCCATTGGCGGGGCGAAAATCGCTTCGGGGCGAAAGGCGTAAGGCTGGCGATTCCGGATGGCAATCTGTATAAGAGCTTCCGCTTCAGATATGCCGTCGGCAGCGATAATCCGTCGGCCCTCTCGGCAGTGCACTATCTCCACGAAACCTACGTGCCGCTGCACGAAAGCGCACAGCTCTCAATTCGGCTGGAAAAAGACAGCTTAGTAGATAAAAGCAAGTACGGGATAGTTCGTCTGCAAGGCAATCGCGCAGTTTGGATAGGCGGCAAATATTCAAACGGATGGATAGAAGCATCCATCCGCGAGCTGGGAGCCCATACCGTGATGGCCGATCAAACCCCTCCGGAAAGCAAACCGGTAAACCCCAAAACATGGGTATCCAAGCAAACAATCAGCATACGCATATCCGACAATCTCAGCGGCATCCAAACATATCGCGGAGAGATCGACGGCAAATATGCCCTCTTCGAACTCGACGGCAAGCGCTCTCTCGCAACCTACCAATTCGATCCCTCCCGCTTATCCCGCGGCAAACATAAGCTCGCCTTCATCCTCACCGACGCTTGCGGCAACAAGAGCGTTTACGAGGACAGCTTCAACTGGTGAGCCCCAGCAACAAAATGGCAAAGATCCTGCTCGCCGAAGATGAAGTCAACATCGCTTCTTTCATCGAAAGAGGGCTGACCGAGTTCGATCACGAGCTGCGAACGGCTTCCAACGGAGCCGAGGCATGGGAGATACTCCAGCAAGAGCCCTTCGATCTGCTGCTGCTCGACGTCATCATGCCAGGCATGAACGGGCTCGAACTTTGCGCAGCATACAGGGCCTCCTTCGGATATAATTCGCCGGTGATAATGCTCACAGCGCTGGGAACAACCGAAGACATCGTCAAGGGACTCGAGGCAGGCGCCGATGACTATCTGTCAAAACCCTTCAGCTTCCGCGAACTCGAAGCCCGCATCGGAGCATTGCTCCGGAGGCCCCGCATCGAACAAACGCCCGACGCACAACTCTCGTGCGACGACCTCAGGATCGATCCCTCAGGACGCAGAGCCTTTCGCGGCAGCAAACAAATAGATCTCACCGTCAGAGAATATCGCTTGCTGGAATATCTGTTGGCCAATCAAGGATCCACCGTTTCAAGGCCCGACATCATCCGCAACGTATGGGACAAAGAAGCCGACCGCAACATGAACATAGTGGATGTCTACGTCAATTATCTGCGAACGAAGATCGACAAAGACTTCAAGCGCAAGCTCATTCATACCGTCCCCGGCCTGGGTTATCGCCTAGAAGAATGAAGCGGCAGCAATCGACCTCTCGCTATACGTCGGCCATGATTGGGATAACGGCTCTCGGCTCGGCGCTCTTCTTCCTCCCTGTAATTCTGCTTCCCAACATGCCTCTTTGGGCTAAGATAATCCTGGCTGCGGGATCGATAACCGTTGAAGCTCTGGCGGTATATGCGCTTGGGCAGCGACTGGCTCGCCAAATAATCGAGCGCATCGACCGAGCCTATCAAAGCGAAAAAGCCTTCGTTGGGAATGCCTCCCATGAGCTCAACAATCCTCTGACAGCCATACAGGGCGAATGTGAGATCATGCTCATGAAGGATAGATCTCCGGCAGAATATAAGTCGGCCATCAACAGGATATACAAGGAAGCGAGCCGCATCATAAGGCTGATGCAGCATCTGCGATTCCTCTCCAAAGGAGATAGCGAGATACTCAGGAGCGGAACGGAATCGGTGATACTCGCCGAGTTCATCATGCATCAGTTCAATGGCGACCGGATTAATTTCTCGCCGGACAACTTCGCCTTTACGCTCGAGATAAATCTCGAATTGCTGAAAACTGCGCTGGAGAACATAATCGGCAATGCGCTGAAGTATTCGGGGGCGGAGACGGTTGATCTGCGACTGCGCGCCTCCGTGCTCGACGTCATCGACAAGGGAGTAGGAATCCCAGCCGAGGAGATCGATCGGGTGTTCCAACCCTTCTACCGTGCATCCAACACCCGCGAATATTCGGGCAACGGCATCGGATTGAGCCTTGCGATACGCATCCTCCGAGCCTTCGGAGCCGAAGTGAACATCACATCCGTGCTGAACGAAGGAACCCGCGTCCGCATAGACTTCCGACCATAAAGATCCCTCTCCCCCAAGTTTCCCTATACATTATATATATGTATACGCCGCACCCCCCCAATTTCCATAATCAATATAGCCAACAATGAACCACAGAACTTTCATCCTTCGCGAATGGCAACTCTCCCGCCCCCCATTCGATCACAATATCGCCTCGCAAAAAGTATTACAGAAAGCAGGATTTGAGCTCGAAGCTATATTAAAACAGGCGGCGATAAAGAACGGGCAGATCGTCGATATGCATTATTACAGCATCATCAAGCCAAGATAGCGATCGAATGGCTTGAAACAAACACGGAGGAAGCAGAATCCTGTTTCCTCCGTGTTTGTTATTGCCGCACGCTCGCGATTACTTTTGATCTAAGTGATTCAGCACAGCGCCTCGGAAGTTGACGTTGGCGTCTGCTCTGGAAGCTTCGTAGCTGCTGATTACTCTGCGACGCTTCATGCGCTTGATGGTGTCGTCGAAAAATTCGTAATACTGCATCTTGGGCCGCATTCCGTTGAAGTTGCTTTTCAGCTTCTTTGGCGAAGGAATGATGTAGGCCAGGAAAATGCATTCGCTGAGCGTCAGGGCTGATGGCTCTTTGATGAAATAGTATCGCGATGCCTCTGTGATGCCATAGACGTTGGGGCCCCATTCGATGATGTTGAGATAAACCTCCATCATGCGCGACTTCGACGTAAGCTTATTGTTTTCGATGAGCCATACAATCATGATTTCTTCGAGCTTACGAGAGATAAGTTTGCTATGGCCGAGAAAAACGTTCTTCACGACTTGCATGCTCAGCGTGCTGGCGCCGCGAATAAACTGCCGCGCTTTCAGGTTTTCTTTCCAGGAACGAACGAAGGCTTCGTCGTAAAATCCTTTGTGGGTATAGAAAGAGTAATCCTCTGCAACGAGTACGGCTTGCACAAGGTTTTTGGGAAGCTTGCCGATTGGAGTGAAGTTGGCGCTGGCCGGGCCTACTTCCATTTCGCGCACTTTCTTTCCGCCGTCGAACACTTTATGTATGAACGGATCGCTCATCAAGCTAATATCCGTTTTTCCATACGATAGTATCTTAAAGTTCTTCGCTTGAGCCGACGATTCGAACACGAGATTGTCGATATTGGCAAGGTCGACGTCGAACAGAAGGTGGTACGAAACCATTCCCGACACTTTCATGCCGTCGATTGTGTTGAACAAACCGGCTGGCAAGGAGCTGAAGAAGTCGGATGCTGGGAAGTATGGCTTATTGAGCGATGCTCTGATTCGCCAGTCTTTATTCTTGACAAGGAGGATATATGGATTGAATTGTAAGCGCTTGTAACGAACGTTGGTGCCTGTGCTGTCGACTTCGATATAGTTCTTGCCAACGTTGATGCGGAATCCGGCAAAGCCTTGGTCGAAGAAGATCGGTTCGCTGTGCAAACTTGGCTGCTCGATGCTCAAACCTTTCACGCCTATCTTTCCAACAATGGTTTGCTTGGCATTTCCAACCGTTATTCTTTGCAGGTTGAGGGCCAGAGTGTCGAGCCGCACGGTGGCGTTAAGCTGTTGCTTGAGGATTGGGAGCTGTATTTGCGAGTTGTTGTCGGAATACATCTGCAGGCTGAGCTTGGAGGCGCGAGGGTTATAGGATCCCTTGCATATCCAGCTCTCCGAGGCTCGGCTCTCGTTTTGCATGCGAGCAACGAAGCCATAGTTGGAGATCCGAACCGAGGGAATGTAGTAATCTGATGCCAGATCGCCGCGACTATTGTAAATGAGCCGTAAGCCTTGTATGGAAACCTCCGGAGGCAAATTTGGGAATACTCCCGAAAGGCCGTCGAAGAGTTCGCGAACCATATTTGCATAGTTCGGACTGCCGCTGCCGCCGCCTGATTCCATGCCCGACGATGAGCCTGCAGAGAGGTACACTTGCATGTCGATTACGTTGAAGCTCTTGATTTCGTAGCCTTGTTCAGAGGGCTTGATGAAATTTGTATAGATCTTGAAACTGCGGGCGCTGAAACGTATCGACGATCGCGCCGGGACAAACGTAACGTCATTCAGACTGATTCCGCTAAATCCTATTAGCGACACCGAGCCATAGCTAATCTGAAGATTATATGCGCTCTCTATTCGCTCCAGACGCCTGTCGACTAACCGTCGAGCTGCGAACGATAATACGGCCCATATACAAAAAATGAAAACAAGAACTGCCAAAATGATAATCAACACTTTTGGCATAAACCGGTTATTTGTTTGTTCTACGAATCTGTTTTTCATAATGATTTTAAATATTGCCCAAAGATACAATTATATTTTTCATACAAGCATATCAGTTGTTAAAATACCGATTCGCAAGCAACAAAATTTTGTTTGCTGCAATTTCTGTCGCATAAATTCGGAGCAAAAAATAAATAGAATTGATAGCGATAATTTTCGGCTAAACATATTCTTGCCTCATTTAGGATGTCCGATTGCCGCCTGAAAATCTCTGTGATGTTTATTGCATGCCGATTGCAAATTGAAGCGCGCGGAATATGTTTTTGGGGCAAATCGAAATCTCGCAAGCCATTTACATCTATAAAAAGCTCCAGGGAAAATCTCGCAAGCTTTTTATGTCTGTGAATAACTCCAGGGAAAATCTCGCAAGCTTTTTACGTCTGTGAATAGCTCCAGGGAAAATCTCGCAAGCTTTTTACGTCTGTGAATGGCTCCATGGAAAATCTCGCAAGCTTTTTACGTCTGTGAATGGCTCCAGGGAAAA
>JAITHO010000167.1 GCA_031279915.1 Tannerellaceae bacterium | reverse complement strand
CAAATGATTATCGACGGCATGACCTATAACGTTGAAGCCGGCGATCTGGTAACCCTCGGTCCGCTCCACGTGGTGCAAGCCAGCCGTCCCAGTCCAGGATTCAAAGGCCAGCTCATGGCCGGAGCTCACGCGGAGATCGTAGGCTGCATGCCGAACAAGCGCAACTTTAATCCCATACAAATACTGAGAAAACCCTGCAACCGCCTCGAGCCGCACGAAATCGAGCGCGTTAAAGACGACCTTAACAGCCTCCGCACCCGAATCGAACAGCTCAGTCACAGGTTCAGAAAAGAAATGATCCTTAATTCCTTCCAGGCCTTCTGCCTCGACCTGGGCGACATTCTCCTCAGCCGCACCGACGAGCAGGTTACCCTGGAGCTGTCGCGCAAGGAAGAGATCATGCACGAGTTCATCCGCCTCGTTCTAATCAACGTTCGCAAGGAGCATACCGTTACCTTTTATGCCGGCGAGCTCTGCATAACGCCGCAGTATCTTACCCTCATCTTGAAGGAGCTAACGGGCAAGTCGGCCAGCCGATGGATAGACGAGGCCCTGCTGCACGAAGCTCGCGTGATGCTCAAAACTCCTAAAGTCACCATACAGCAAGTGGCCGACAGCCTATCCTTCTCCGATCAATCCACCTTCGGCAAGTTCTTCAAGAAGAACGCCGGCCTCTCTCCCATGGAATACCGCCGAAGCTGATGCATCCCAGCCCATCATAACAGCAAAGGGGCGTTACCGATGTGATTCGAGTAACGCCCCTTCCGTTTGCAGGTCGGCTACGATGCTTCTGCTTGCGAATCAGAATATGGGGCCTTTGTTCATCTTGCCGAAGTCTACTTCTTCGGTATCGTTGTCGGCTTCGGATATATCTTTCGCTGCGGCATCGTCGGCTTCGGCTCCGTCAGCGTCTCCGGCCAAGCGTTTGGCTTCAGCGCGCAGCGAATAGCCGTAGGCGAAGTCGGGTATGAGTTCGAGAGTTTCGTTGAGGAAAGCAATAGCTTCGTCGGCCTTGTTGTCTCGCAGTAGAGCCAATGCGGTGAGCTTGGCCGTATCTCGGCTGTATGGGTTGAGGTTGAGGGCTCGGTCGTAGCATTCAAGAGCGAGAGCCGTATCTTCCGTTTTCTCGCATATCCGTCCTTTGAGTAGAAATCCCGCCTCTTCTTCCGGAGCGAGTTCGATGAGCTTGTCGGCGTCGGCGCAGGCATCAGCCAGGCGTCCGGATTCGTAATAGGCTTCTGCTCGGAACAGATAGGCGTCGGGCAGATCTTCCCTGATGGCGATAGCTTCCGTGAGGACTCCGATGGCAGCTTCGTAGTCAGCAAGCGCTAAATTCACTCGCCCCGCCAGCAGATAAACGAGCGGATTGGAAGCGTCGTTCTCAAGTATATACCTGCAATCCTCCAGAGCCTCATCGTAGCGATTAGACTGAAATAGCAGAGTAGCTCGGTTCAATCGGGCATTCAGATTGGTGGCGTCAATCTCAACAGCAAGCTGTGCCACTTGCAGAGCCTCGTCGGTTCGATGGCTATGCGAATAGGCATTCATGAGAAAGGTAGCCGTTTCGGGTTCATGCTTAATCTTGAGCGCTTCTTCGAAACATCTGATGGCGTAGTCAACCTGCCCTATGTGCATGGCCCGTATGCCGTCGTACTTAAAGATCTCGAACTGCTTTTCGTCTTCCGGCTTCTCCTCCGGAGTAGAGAACAGAGATTTGAATATATTTCCCATATCGTCAGATGAGGATTACAGGAAGAGATACTCGGCGATCTGTACGGCATTGAGCGCTGCTCCCTTGCGGATTTGGTCGCTGACGGTCCAGAATACAAGTCCGTTCGGATTAGCAATGTCTTTGCGGATACGCCCAACGAACACGGGATCCTTGCCAGACACAAATAGCGGCATTGGATATTGCTTCTCAGCCGGCGAATCAACCAGAACAATTCCCGGAGCCGCAGCAAATGCCCGGCGAGCTTCGTCGGGGCTGATGGGTCGTTCGGTTTCTATCCAAGTAGCTTCGCTATGCGAACGCAGCACTGGAACGCGAACGCAGGTGGCGCTAACGGATACATCGGAGTGCATGATCTTGCGGGTTTCGTGGTGCATCTTCATCTCCTCCTTTGTATAATCGTTGTCGAGGAAGACGTCGATGTGAGGAATGAGATTGTAGGCAAGCTGGTATGCAAACTTCTCGACTGTGGGATCTTCGTCGTTGAGAATCTGTTCGTACTGCTTAGCGAGTTCGTCCATCGCGGTTGCTCCGGCTCCGCTTGCGGCCTGATAGGTCGATACGTGTATGCGGCGGATGTGCGACAGCTGTTCGATGGGCTTCAGCGCAACGACCATCTGTATGGTAGAGCAATTAGGGTTAGCAATTATACCTCGCGGACGGATGAGCGCATCCTGCGGATTAACTTCAGGCACGACGAGCGGCACATCGTCGTCCATGCGGAAGGCGCTTGAGTTATCAATCATCACAGCTCCGTGTCGAGTTATTGTTTCAGCAAACTCCTTAGAGGTGGATGCTCCGGCGGAAACGAAGGCTACGTCCACGCCGCGGAAGTCGTCGTTATGCTTCAGCTCTCGCACCGTATAGCTTGCGCCTCTGAAATGGTAGGTAGATCCGGCGCTGCGATGAGAGCCGAAGAGGATAAGTTCGTCGATTGGTAATTGTCGTTCGCTGAGCGTTCGCAGAAATTCTTGTCCTACTGCTCCGCTGATGCCTACAATAGCTACTTTCATCTGAAGGGATTTCTTGTTTTAATGGGTTATTAATAATTGTGATTTATATTTGCAGCGGATTTATCCGCAGACTCATAGTTGCAAATATAGTATTTACCATAATTTTAACTTATACGATGAAAAGATTTTTGATGTTTTGGGCTTTATGCCTCCTCTCCTCTACCTTTTATTTTTCATATTCAAACGAAACCAATCTGCCTTCATGGGAGGGCGACCTCGCTATGTTTTCCATAGATGCCGACGGGCTATTGATCTTTACTTCGCCTAAGAACCAAGCCGGCGAAGCGCGATTATGGAGACGGCAGGAGCATTCTCCGTCGATGAGTTGGGAGCTTGAGGTAAAACTCGGCTTCGCGCCTACGAACCAGAACAACCTGCGTATGTATGTGCACGCATCCCACAGCGATACCTTTTACGTGCAGATCGGCAATAACGATTCGCGCATTTCTCTGTACGAAAAGAAAGGCAATGGAGCTCCGAAGCTGCACATTGCCGGACGGACCGTTCTGGATGATCGCTCAGGATTCGTTGCCGTGCGCCTTACTCTCGAGGCTGATCAAAGCTGGACGCTCTACACGCGTCTGCCCGACGAGCCTGACTTTTACTGCGAAGGCTCCGTTGTATGCAAAGATGCGCAAGATGACCGCCAGGCTCTGCTCGACCTGCGATTTCGCTACGTCAAAGCACGAACGAGCGTTTTTAGCATCCGCAATCTGACGGTTACGAACACGCCCGAAACGCCCATCGATCCGCCTGCTCAAAATAATGAGAACGCACAGCTCGAACTCTTGGAAACGGAGATTATTAACAGCCGAGAGCTTATATTCCGCTTCGACAAAGATGTGGATATAACCGAAGCTATATGTTTCGAAAGCGAGTTAGGCGAAGCAACGATAACTGGATACGCAGGCAGCAAAAATGCCGTTGCCGTTCGCACTATGGATCAGATGAACGAAGGAATGGACTACACCTTTATCTGGCAGGGATTACGCGGCGCCGATGGTCAGCGCATCGAGAATCAAAGCTGGACGATAAAGTACGACAGGAAAGCTCCAAACGTTCCCGCGCCCGTTCCCACAGCCGAGCCTCAGCAAGTAATAATAAACGAAGTAATGGCCAATCCTAACGGACTGACCGCTCTGCCCGCAACGGAATACGTGGAGCTAAAGAATAATACCGATGCGCCAATGTCGCTACAAGGATGGACATTCATATACGACGGAAAGCCAACCCTCATCGACCACTGCCTCATGCCTCCCAACGGATATGCGGTTCTGTTCCGAGAAGGACGCGAGATCTATGTCGATCCGGCAGCCCAAAGCGTCGGGCTGAGCAAGTTCCCGACGGCGCTCGCCAATGCAGGCAAAGCCCTCGCTCTGCTCGACGCTAGCGGCAAAGAGATCGATCGCTTTGCATATCCCGCTGCACGCGCTGGAGTATCCTGGGAACGCTCTTCCGAAGGATATCACCTATGCACTGATCCGCGAGGTGGAACCCCTGGAGCAATCAACTCGATGCCTGAAGAATCTCTTCCGATACCTGAAGAACCGGAGGATGCCCCCGAATCCCTGCCTATCCAAATAACGCCCGAAGCCGACATACATCCAGGCGACATTATCTTCAACGAAGTTCTGCCCGAACCCTACACCAATGCCGCAGAGTACGTCGAACTCTTTAACCGAAGCGAGCAAGCAATAGCTCTCGCCGGACTGAGTATCGCCACACCAAAATCAAGCGGCGGACTTACGCTCTACGACCTCTCTGATCTAAATTACATCATCCCTGCCGGAGGATATCTTGTGCTCACTGCCGACCGCAACGGAGTGCTCTCGCAATATCGCATACTTAATCACGAAGCTATCCGAGAGCATAAGATGCCAAAACTTTCCAACTCTTCGACCACCCTCCTACTCATCAACGCGCGCAACGGCGGACAAGTTATCGACGAGCTAACATACAGCTCCAAATGGCATTCGCCACTCATCAAAAGCAAAAAAGGCGTTGCGCTCGAACGCATCGACCCCTTTAGTCCGACCCAAGACGCTGCTAACTGGACTTCGGCCTCCTCCACTGCCGGATACGGAACCCCTGCTTATCAAAACTCGCAGCTTGGGCAATTGAATGCAACCGAATCCATATCCATCTCAACGCCGGCATGGAGCGGCAACGCTTACCAAATATTTTACCAACTCGATGCCCCTGCTTACGGATGCCGTATACATATATATAATATGTATGGGCAGAGGGTGGCCGAAATCACCTCCATCCATCTCATGGGAACCTCCGGCAGTATTCCATGGGACGGCAAT
>JAITHO010000166.1 GCA_031279915.1 Tannerellaceae bacterium | reverse complement strand
CTCTGCTACGCACTTCACACGCTTCTGCAAACAGCAATTCGGATGTACGCCCTCCGAGCTTGTTAAACAGATGAGAAAAGCTAAGGACGACGACCATCACAGTGGTATCCTATAAAGTGCGATAGCCTTAGTTATCAGAAAAGGCCGTTTAACTTCATTTAGTTAAACGGCCTTTGTATTTGATGCCGGTTTCTGTACGACGATCCTCGAAGAGTATTTTGCTGCCTGCGGAGCTTTAGTTGCAAAGCTATTTCTCTCGGATGAAGATACGGATGGGGGTGCCGGTGAGAGTCCAATGTTCTCGAATCTGGTTTTCGAGGAAGCGCTTGTAGGGCTCCTTAATCCATTGGGGGAGGTTGCAAAAGAAGACGAATGAGGGAACCACTCCGGTGGGGAGCTGGGTGATGTATTTTATTTTGATGTACTTGCCCTTCCATGCCGGAGGTGGAGTGTTCTCAATGATGGGGAGCATCACGTCGTTGAGCTGGGCAGTGGGGATGCGGCGATTGCGATTGTCGTACACGTTGCCGGCTGTTTCGAGCACTTTGAAGATGCGCTGCTTCGTAAGGGCGGAGATGAAGAGGATGGGGAAGTCGGTGAAGGGAGCGAATCGCTCTCGGATGGTGTTCTCGTAGTATCGGATGGCTACCGGACTTTTATCGTCGACCAGATCCCATTTGTTTACGCACACAACGAGTCCTTTGTTGTTTTTCTGTATCAGAGAGAATATGTTCAGGTCTTGCGATTCGATGCCGCGCGTTCCGTCTATCATTAGGATAGAAATGTCGGAGCTCTCTATGGCGCGAACGGCTCGTATCACGGAGTAATATTCCAGGTCTTCGTTCACTTTTGATTTCTTGCGGATGCCGGCGGTATCGACCAGATAGAAGTTGAGGCCGAATTTGTTGTATTCGGTGTAGATGGAGTCGCGCGTGGTGCCGGCTATTTCGGTGACGATGTGCCGTTCTTCGCCGATGAAGGCGTTGATGAGCGATGATTTGCCTGCGTTTGGGCGTCCGACAACGGTTATGCGCGGAAGCTCTTTGGTCCAGTCGTCGCCTTTCTTTTCCGGGAGTATGCTTATCAGATTGTCGAGCAAATCGCCCGTGCCAGAGCCGTTGATGGCCGACACGCAGCTGGGATCGCCAAGTCCGAGCGAGTAGAACTCTGCCGACGAGGCATGGAGCATAAAGTTATCTGCTTTGTTGGCAACTACGATTACGTTCTTGTCGGAGCGACGGAGTATGTCGGCTACTGCGCTGTCGAGGTCGGTAAGCCCGTTCATAACGTCGACGACGAAGAGTATGGCGTCTGCTTCTTCTATCGCGATCTGCACCTGCTTGTTGATTTCTTCCTCGAAGATATCTTCGGAGTTAACCACCCAGCCTCCGGTATCTATCACCGAAAATTCCTGTCCGCCCCATTCCACTTTGCCGTATTGACGGTCGCGAGTCGTGCCGGCTTCTTCGTCGACTATGGCTTGGCGAGATTGGGTGAGCCGGTTGAAAAGGGTTGATTTCCCTACGTTTGGTCTGCCTACTATGGCTACAATGTTTCCCATATAAATAATGTTTGCGTACTAAGTTAATCAAGGCGATATCCGAAGCTCTTTAGCAGAGCATCCCGATTGCGCCAGTCTTTTTCTACTTTGACGAATATCTCCAGGAATACTTTTTTGCCGAAGAATCGTTCTATATCTTTCCTGGCAGTTGAGCCCACTTTTTTCAGGGCCTGCCCTTTGTTGCCTATGATAATGCCCTTCTGCGAATCTCTTTCGACTATTATCAGCGTTTTGATTCGGATCAGAGCCTCTTCTTCCTTAAAGAGTTCCACGCCAACTTCAACGGCGTAGGGTATTTCCTTTTGATAATATAGCAATATTTTCTCGCGGATAATCTCCGTCACGAAGAAGCGTGCAGGCTTGTCGGTGAGTGCATCCTTATCGAAATAAGGCGGCGAATCGGGCAGCAGGGCTTCTATTCTCTTCTTCAGATTGTCGACATTGAATCCTGACAAGGCTGCTATCGGTATGATTTCGGCCATAGGGAGGATGTCTGTCCATGCTCTTGCGGCTTCTTCGAGCTTTGCCTGCGTCGTCAGATCTATTTTGTTGATAAGCAGCAGCAGCGGGACGGCATTGCGTTCAACTGCGTTCTTTACTTTGGAGATAAATCGCTCGTTCTTGTCGATGGTTTCAATCACATCGGTTACGTATAGCAGAACATCAGCGTCGTCAAGGGCCGACTCTGAGAAGTTCAGCATGGATTCCTGGAGTTTATAATTCGGCTGCAGAGCTCCTGGGGTATCGGAGTATACGGCCTGCATGCTTTCGGTATTGACTATGCCAATGATTCGGTGCCGAGTGGTTTGCGCTTTGGCGGTGATAATAGATATGCGCTCGCCCACGAGGCGGTTCATCAGCGTCGACTTCCCCACGTTGGGATTGCCTACGATGTTAACGAATCCCGACTTATGCTTTTTGTCCGTCATAAGCCCATTTGAGGTAGACAGCTCCCCAAGTGAATCCTGCTCCGAAGGCGGTGAGGATAAGGTTGTCGCCCTTCTTGAGTTTGTCTTCATAGTCCCAGAGGCAAAGCGGGATGGTGCCGGCGCTGGTATTGCCGAGCTTCTGTATGTTGACCATTACTTTGTCTTCCACGCCGAGGCGCTTTGCGATAGCGTCGATGATGCGCTTGTTGGCTTGGTGCGGAACTATCCAGTCGATGTCGTCGCGCTGCAATCCGTATCGTTCGCAGATTGCTATGGAGGCGCTGGTCATGAAGAGTACGGCGTGCTTGAAAACCGTTTGTCCGTCCTGATAAACGTAGTGCAGGCGCTTGTCGACAGTGTCGTGCGTAGCCCGGAAAGCCGATCCGCCTCCTTTCATGTTGAGGTGAGCCAGCCCGTTGCCGTCGGTTTTGAGAATAGCGTCGATGATGCCCAAATCCTCTTCGGTTGGTTCGATCAGCACGGCTCCGCAGCCGTCGCCAAAGAGCGGGCAGGTGGTGCGGTCGGTGTAATCGGTAATCGACGTCATCGTATCCCCTGCCACCACTATGAGCTTCTTAACCCTTCCCGACCTGATGAAATTTGCCGCAGCTTCCAGAGCATAAAGGAAGCCGGTGCATGCCGCTTGCATGTCAAAGGTCAGAGCATTGATGCAGCCGGTATTGTGAGCAATCATTGAGGCGGCGGTGGGGAAAAAGTAGTCAGGCGTCGTAGTGGCGCAAATCAGAGCTTCAATTTCCTCTGCCTTAGTATTTGTTTTGGCCAAGAGCTGTTCAACGGCTTTCGTACCCATGTGCGACGTGCCCAGGCCATCCCGTAGCACCCTCCTCTCGCTTATGCCAACGCGGGTTAGAATCCACTCGTTCGTCGTATCTACCATCTTGGCTATATCATCATTCGTTAGAACATCTTCAGGAACATAGCCGCCTATGCCCGTAATCATTGCATTTATTTTCCGCATCATGTTTATCTTTTCGTTTATAAAACATAAAAGAGGTGTGCCGTAATTCTTAAATGATCTGCGACACACCTCATTCTTTTTTTTCTCTATAGCCGGAAAGCAGCTTTACAGGGCTGCCTCTTTCACGATTGCGATTTTTCCTCTGTAATAACCACACTCGCCGCAAACGGTATGGTAAACATGCCATGCGCCGCAGTTGGAGCATACAGCGAGGGTCGGAATAACAGCTTTGTCGTGCGAACGACGCTTTGCTGATCTTGCTTTGCCTTGTCTTCTTTTAGGATGTGCCATTTCAATATTATTTAATTATTATTCTTTGTCATTATTCTCATCGTCCAGAAATCCTTTTAGAGCGTCCCAGCGAGGGTCGGGAATCTCAACAGAATCGTCGGCCTCCGGCAGATCTTCGTCGGGCTCGTCTTCCTCGACGGGGCTGCTTTTGGCGCTATGTTTCTTCAGCTTCACTGTCATCGACTTGTTGCACTTACCCGGAGCGTGAACGTGCTTCATCGGTATTGCCAGCGTTATAAACTCGTACAGGAACCACGCCAAATTGATAGCCCCCTCTTCGGCTGGGATTACTACAATTTCGTCGCTCTCCTCGGCATATTCTTTGCCGAACTTCACGAACAAGCGATTTTGTGTCTCAACCGCAACTTCCATGTCATCAAGGCATCTGTCGCAAGGAACATAAACCTGCCCTTCGATCTTGAAATTCATTTCGGTGATGGCCTTCGAATGTTTGAGCGTAAGAAATACTCTCACCCTGCCTTTCGGAACTTCAGGGCCGTCGATGTCGGTGAAGAATTTGTTCTCAAGCCCGTACTCGTACTCATGAGTACCGTACGGAAGAGTCTTCAGATCTATTTTATATGTATCAAATTTTCCCAATGATTTTTTTCGTATAAAAGCGTCGCAAAGGTAGGAAAAAAGCTATCATATACGCAAATGCCTCTTGCGAAATCTCCGCCAATGCCTCTCTGCCGCCCCTCATCTCCGCCAATCTTGCCTCATCGCTGCCTCTTGATGCGCCGCCCTCTGTTGCCTCTGCCGAGCTTGCCTTCTTATTAAGCTCAGGCCGGAAATAGAGTTTGCAGCTTGCGACCCCCAGCATAGCCATGAACGGATGTGCGGGGGCCAATGGCTTCGCTATGCCGCCAACGCACAGTTCTTGTCAAGCTACCGCCCCCCATCGTTCCCCTCCTAAATTTGCAGACTGCTCAATTAATAATAGCGATAGGCAGAAATAATTTACCGAAAGTATTCGCGATATCGCAATACCTTGAATTTATTTCTCGCAAGCCTTTTCGATGTCGCAACGCCTTAAAATTATTTCTCGCAAACTTTTTCGATGTCGCAACGCTTTGAAATTATTTCTCGCAAACTTTTTCGATGTCGAAATGCTTTGAAATTATTTCTCGCAAACCTTTTCGATGTCGAAATGCTTTGAAACTATTTCTCGTAAGCTTTTTCGATGTCGAAATACCTTGAAATTATTTCTCGCAAGCCGTTGCGACATCGCAATGCTTTGAAATCATTTCTCGCAAGCTTTTGCGATGTCGCAATGCCTTGAGGTTATTTCTCGCAAGCTTTTGCGATGTTGTGAAGTATAACGTCTTTTTATGGCAGGCTTTTGTGGTCTCATTTCTTATCAAAAATAAATATTAGGTATGGCGGGCTTTAGTGCGTCGCAAAGGGCTATGATGCGGCTGGGCGCTTAAGGATTTGTTTGGGCCGGAATGGTTTGGTTTGAAAAGAAAAAGGGCGTTGAAACTCTTGTAAGTTCAGCGCCCTTTAGCTTTAGGCTATTTATGGATAGGCTTAGTTATTTTCGGGCCTTAGCTTGCGGACGACGGCTCCGGTGCGCCACATTTCGCTGTTTCGCAGGGCTGCGAGTTCATCCTCGAGTCGTTCGCGGTAGTCGGCTTTGCTGTTCGAGTCTATGGATCTCTGGGCCTCTCGTCCGGAGGCTACTTCGTTGTAGAGGAGTTCGAATACGGGCTTTGTTGCATCGTGGAAGGGCTGCATCCAGTCGAGCGCGCCGCGTTGAGCTGTGGTGGAGCAATTGGCATACATCCAGTCCATTCCGTTCTCTGCAAATAGGGGCATGAGGGATTGGGTGAGCTCTTCGACGGTTTCGTTAAAGGCCTCGGAGGGGTTGTGACCGTGCTCGCGAAGCGTTTCGTATTGAGCCAGGAGCAGGCCTTGTATGGCGCCCATGAGAGTGCCGCGTTCGCCGGTGAGGTCGGAGTATACTTCCTTCTTGAAGGTGGTTTCGAACAGGTATCCCGATCCGACGCCTATTCCGAGGGCAACGACGCGCTCCCATGCCTTTCCTGTTGCGTCTTGAAATATGGCGAAACTTGAGTTGAGCCCGCGGCCTTGCAGGAACATGCGCCTCAAGCTCGTGCCCGATCCTTTGGGCGCAACGAGTATGACGTCGATGTCGGCGGGCGGGATGATGTGTGTGCGCTCCTTGTAGGTTATTCCGAAGCCGTGCGAGAAGTAGAGCGCTTTGCCGGCTGTGAGCGCTGGCTTGATGCGTGGCCAAACCTCTATTTGCGCGGCGTCGGATAGTAGATACTGAACGATTGTGCCTCGCTGGGCGGCTTCCTCTATGTCGAAGAGCGTTGTTCCGGGGATCCATCCGTCGGCAAGGGCCTTATCCCAGGTTTTGCCTCCGGGCCTTTGTCCGACGATGACGTTGAAGCCGTTATCACGCAGATTGAGGCTCTGTCCGGGCCCTTGCACTCCGTATCCGATTACGGCGATTGTTTCGTTCTGAAGCACGTCTTGCGCTTGTTTAAGGGGAAATTCGTCGCGGGTAACGACTGTTTCGTTGATCCCGCCAAAGTTCATTGTTGCCATTGGTTTAATTGAATTTGAATATGTTATTAGATAGTTATTGTTGTTGCGATGATGCGCTGCGAATCGCTTGCGGGTCGATTGTCTGCCAGATGATGCGGCTTCGGCAAACGGAGTCGGCCCCTTTTCGGCTATCGACAAGGTATTCTGATGTACCGGCGGGCGGCTGCATGTAGAGCTCGATCTTGTCGCCGAAAATTCCTTCGGCCAGATAGTTGATATCGAACTTCCGGATTTGATTCTGATTGAACATCTCGATGTCGAACAGGTTGAGGACGTGCTCTATGTATTTGATGCTGTTCATGTGTCGATTGATATCGATGTCGCTGTATCGTACTATGTAAGCATCAGCCGGATTTGCCTCTTTGAGCGGCGGAATGCGTGCGATGCTGCTGATGGGGCAGCTTTTATCCGTCTCAACGTAATCTTTAAGTTCGGGGCAGGCGGTGGGAATATCAACGGGCTGCCGTGTGTTGAGGTCGATAGCGGCCCAGATACTTAGCGCGTGTCCAAGGGTAATTTCGTTGCTGTTGATGATGCGAAAGCATCGACGGGTAAAATAATTGGCGACGGCTTCCACCCATGTTTCAACTCTGATGCAGCTGTTGTGCTCAGGGTATTCGGTCATTTCGATCGACAAACGCGAGAGCACCCATGCCATTCCGGAGGCCGACATGCTATCGAATCCGAATCCCCGCTTCTGCGCATGATTAGTTGCCGCCTGGAGGATGAAGGTGCCGATGAGCGGGAGGGTTGCCCGTCCGTTAAAATCGCATAAGTATGATTCGAGCTCGAAGGAGAAAGAGGCAGTTTTTGGCAGCATATAGATGTCTTTACTTGCGCTGAACTTTATCCTCGACCGCAGCCAGCATATCGCTGAGGCGTTCTATTCTCGACTTGGTAACGGCTATCCGTCCCGATCGTATAAATTGCAGCACGCCTTTGCCTATGCATTGTTTGAGCTCGTCGAATAAAGCCTGTGTTTCCTCGTAATGACCACTTTTCTCCAGAACGATGTAATCGCTGTTGAGGTCGAGCACGCGAGCGTTGTATTTTCGTATGATATCCTCTACAGCATGCTTTCCGGTGAAAAACTCGGAGCTTAGCTTGTAGAGGGCGATTTCCTGGTATACCAGGTCTTCGTCGGTATGATAATAAGCCTTGAGGATGTCAACGCGCTTGTCGATTTGCTTGACCACCTTGTCGATCATGTCGCGATCGGCAAATGTGGTTATTGTGAACTTATGAATCCCCGGAATAGCCGAAGGCGAAACTGAGAGGGTCTCAATATTCAATTGCCGGCGTGTGAAGATGACGGTTATCTGATTGAGCAGCCCGACCGTGTTTTCCGAGAATATAATTACAGTAAAAAGTTGTTCCTTATTCATTGTTATTGTCTCCCATTATAATATTCGTAATAGCGGCGCCGGCGGGAACCATTGGATAAACCATGCTGTTTGTGGCTACGTCGACGGCCAGAAGGAAGGCCTCGTTGAGGGCAAACATTTCGGCGATAGCCTCGTCGAGCTCTGCACGTGTCGAGGCGTTGCGGCTTTTGATGTTGTATGCTTCGGCAATGGCTGTGAAGTTAGGGTTGAGCATTGTCGTTGCCGAGTATCGTTTGTTGAAGAAGAGTTCCTGCCATTGTCGAACCATGCCGAGGAATCTGTTGTTTAGCAGTATGATCTTCACGTCGATTTTCTCTTGCATAATGGTTCCGAGCTCCTGCAGGGTCATCTGAAGGCCGCCGTCGCCAACGAAGAGGCAAACCGTGCGCTCCGGCGCTCCGAATTTGGCTCCTATAGCCGCCGGCAATCCGAATCCCATCGTTCCCAATCCGCCCGAAGTGACAACGCTGCGCGTACAGTCGTAACGGAAATATCGCACGCCCATCATCTGGTTCTGACCGACGTCGGTTACAAGCGCTGCATCCTTGCCGGCTGCTTGCGCCACGTGATGCACCACCTCGCCCATATTCAGCGGAGCGTCGGCCGGAGGATTCAGCATTGGAGCTATCACCTTGCTGTATTCTTCCTGCTCGTCGGGCTCGAACTTGGAGATCCATTCCGTATGTACGGCAGGTTTCAGCAGAGACGTCACCTTCGGCAAAGTTTCCTTAACGTCGCCCGGAACGGCTATGTCAACCGCGATATTCTTCCCAATTTCCGAAAGGTCGATATCGAAATGGATGATCTTGGCCTGACGGGCATAAAACTCAGGATTGCCTGTTACGCGGTCGTCAAATCTCATCCCTATGGCGATCAAAACATCACATTCGTTTGTTTTACGGTTGGGGCCAACATTGCCGTGCATGCCGAGCATTCCCTTGTTCAGGCGGTAGCCGGTGGGCATAGCCGAGAGTCCAAGCATGGTGGAGGCGGCAGGGATATCGGCCTTCTCAAGGAAAGCCTGCAGCTCGCGCTCGGCTCCTCCGAGAATCACTCCCTGCCCAATCAGCGCAAAGGGTCGCATGGCGCTGTTGATTATATCGGCTGCTGCTGAGATCGACGCCGGCTCGGGCTCGGGAGCTGGTTGATAGCTGCGGATGTGGGTCACCTTAGAATATTTGTAGTTCACCGATCCAACTTGCGCATCCTTTGTGAAGTCGAGAACAACCGGGCCCGGTCGGCCTGTTGAGGCGATGTAGAAGGCTCTCGATACGGCCCAGGCAATATCTTCCGGTCGGCGTATCTGATAAGCCCATTTGGTGATAGGCTGAGTGATGCCGATAACATCTATTTCCTGGAAGGCATCGGTGCCAAGAAGTAGTGATGGAACCTGGCCTGAGATGACGACAATGGGCGTTGAGTCCATCATCGCATCGGCAATGCCCGTGATAGTATTAGTTGCTCCCGGCCCTGATGTGACTAAGGCAACTCCCACCTTGCCCGACACTCTGGCATATCCCTGAGCAGCGTGCGTGGCTCCTTGCTCATGCCGAACAAGTATGTGACGTATATCCTTGCCATAATCGTAAAGGCTATCATAAAGTGGAATGACTTGCCCGCCGGGATAGCCGAAAATTGTATCTACTCCTTCGGAAAGGAGTGCGAAAATCATAGCCTCAGATCCTTTAATTGTGTCTGCCATTATCATATTCAATATTTAGTTGATTGTTGAAAGTAAAGAAATATTTGTGGGGAGCCGACGTCGAGGATGCGAAGTCTCAAAGGGCTGCATCCGGAACGATTCTGACAGCTCCTTTATCGGCCGACGATACCATGAGAGCATAAGCGCGGAGGGCGCTGCTCACTTGTCGGTTGCGCATGGGAGTGAAGGCTGCGGCGCCTCGGGCTTCTTCGTCGGCTCGGCGAGTGGCGAGTTCCTCGTCGCTGAGCAGAACGTTGATGCTGCGTGCTGGGATATCTATTTCGATTATATCTCCGTTGCGGATGAGTGCGATGTTGCCGCCGGCTGCTGCTTCGGGGGAGACGTGGCCTATGGACAGGCCGGAGGTTCCGCCGCTAAAGCGTCCGTCGGTGATGAGGGCGCAGGCTTTTCCGAGGCCTTTGCTTTTTATGTATGAAGTGGGATAGAGCATTTCCTGCATGCCGGGGCCTCCTTTTGGGCCTTCGTATATGATCACGACTATGTCGCCTTCTGCAACTTCGCCGGCTAATATTGCTCGGCATGCATCGTCTTGCGAGTGATATACGCGAGCCGATCCGACAAAGTTGAGGCAGGACGGATCAACTCCGGCAGTCTTGACTACGCATCCGTCGACGGCAATGTTACCGCGCAGCACGGCCAAGCCTCCGTCTTTTGAGTAAGCGTTATCCACGTTGCGGATGCATCCGGTTTGGCGATTGTTGTCGAACCGGCGATGCATTTTGTCTTGCGATCCCATGGCTATACTGAACCGTCCTTGCGGAGCGCTGCAATAGTTGGCGCGCGCATGTTCAGACAGATGTTCGGAGTCGATGCTGTTGCGTTCGATAACTTCGGCTAGCGTTTTGCCTTCGATGCGCTCTGTTGCGCCGTTTATAAGTCCGGCGTCGAGCAATTGGTGGAGGATAGCCATAACTCCGCCGGCTCTGTTTACATCTTCTATATGATAGTCTGCTGAATTGGGAGCCACTTTGCAGAGCACGGGGATGATGCGCGAGAGATTGTCGATGTCGTGCATGCTGAAATCTACGCCGGCTTCCTGTGCAATGGCCAGCAGATGGAGCACGGTATTGGTGGATCCTCCCATGGCAATGTCGAGCGACATTGCATTGAGAAAGGCCTGACGGCTGGCTATGCTGCGCGGCAATACGCTGCTGTCGGCATCTCGGTAGTATCTGAAGGCATTGTTGGCGATGAGCTTTGCCGAGCGAACAAAGAGCTTGCGGCGATACTCGTGGGTGGCTACTATGGTGCCGTTTCCGGGGAGAGCAAGTCCGATAGCTTCGCCGAGGCAGTTCATGGAGTTGGCCGTAAACATTCCCGAACAGCTGCCGCATCCCGGACAGGCATTCTGCTCCATTTCGAAGAGTTCTTCATCGGAGACTGATTCGTCGGCGGCGCTTACCATCACGTCTATGAGATCGAGCCGCCGTTCTCCTATCCGTCCGGCTTCCATTGGCCCGCCGGATACGAAGACCGTCGGAATGTTCAGTCGCATGGCGGCCATCATCATTCCGGGAGTGATCTTGTCGCAATTGCTTATGCATATCATTGCATCGGCCTTGTGGGCATTGATCATGTATTCAACGCTGTCGGCTATGAGCTCGCGCGAGGGCAGCGAATAGAGCATGCCGTCGTGGCCCATGGCTATTCCGTCGTCGATAGCTATGGTATTAAATTCGGCGGCAAAGCATCCGGCCTTGTTTATTTCCGATTTGATTAGTTGTCCCACTTTGTGAAGATGCGTATGTCCGGGAACAAATTGTGTGAAGGAGTTTACCACGGCTATGATTGGGTTTCCGCGATGTTTGTCTTTCATTCCGTTGGCACGCCATAAGGCGCGAGCTCCGGCCATTCGCCGTCCTTCGGTGCTAGTGTTGCTTTTGAGTTGAATTTTCATTTGCGCTTTGGTGATTTGCTACGTTTTGTTGCGGGGCGATCGGCTGCGGTGTCAATAATCTTCTTTGCCTCCTCGTATGTTAGTTCGGCTGGATTAGCTATTGACTTTGGCAGCTTGTAGTTTTTGCTGTTGTGTACGATGTATGGGCCGAATCGTCCGTTGAGGATTTGGAGCTCCGGGTCTTCGTCAAACTTTTTGACGAATCGTTCGGCCTCCTGCCGGCGTTTGTTTTCTATCAGTTCGATGGCTTCTTCCATTGTGATGCCAAGCGGAGTTAGGTGTTTGGGGATGGATACGTAAACTCCGTTGTGCACAATGTAGGGCCCGAAGCGCCCTATGGCGGCCTTCACCGTTTTGCCTTCCAATTCTCCGATGGTTCGCGGGAGTTCGAATAGCTTAAGAGCTTCTTCGAGGGATAGGGTTTCGATGGATTGACCTTTCATCAAGGCCGCAAATTGCGGCTTTGGAGCCGACTTGTCTTCAGAGTTAGCCATCCCAAGCTGAGCCATCGGCCCGAAGCGTCCTATTTTGACGAACACCGGCAGCCCTGTCTGAGGATCATCCCCAAGTTTGCGTTCGCCAATCTTATGTTCGGTTTTGATTGATGCAGCTCGTTCCACCACCGGATGAAATACTTTGTAGAAGCGATCAATCGCCTCCGTCCATACGATTGTTCCCTCGGCTATATGATCAAATTCCTTTTCAACATTGGCCGTGAAATTATAGTCAAGTATGCCTGGGAAATATTCCGTCAGGAAGTCATTTACTATTGCTCCTATATCCGTTGGCATCAACTTGTTTTTATCGGCCCCGACCTTCTCTGTTTTCTCTTGCACGGCGATTTTCCCCTTGGCGAGCGTCATTGCGATATACTTGCGTTGCGAACCTTCGAGATCGCTTTTGATTACATATTCGCGGTTTTGTATTGTATGAATCGTTGGGGCATAAGTGGAGGGCCGTCCGATGCCGAGCTCTTCGAGCCGGCGAACCAGGCTGGCCTCTGTGTACCTGGGCGGACGCTGGGCGAAGCGTTCGGTGGCAGTAATCATCTGCATTGAGAGGCTATCCCTGATGCTAACCGGCGGGAGGAGCTCCGGCTGTTCCTTCTCGGCCTCATCATCCACGCTCTCATAATATGCCTGCAGGAAACCATCGAATATCACGACCTCGCCGCTGGCAACGAACTTCTCCGTTTTGCCCGATATATCAATAGTAATCGTCGTGCGTTCGAGTTCAGCGTCAGACATCTGGCAGGCCAGCATGCGCTTGCGAATCAAAGAGTATAGCCGGTTCTCCTGAGCCGATGCGCTCACCTTCTCGTTTTCTATATATGTCGGACGAATCGCCTCGTGAGCCTCCTGAGCCCCTTTGCTCTTGGTCGTATAGGTGCGGAACTTATAATACTTTTCGCCATAAGTTTCGATAATTGCCGACTTGCTCGTAGCCAATGCGAGGTTACTGAGATTCACCGAATCCGTACGCATATAAGTAATGAATCCGGCCTCATAAAGCCGTTGAGCCATCATCATTGTTTGCGAAACCGAATAACCAAGCTTGCGAGCCGCCTCCTGCTGAAGGGTGGAAGTCGTAAAAGGCGGCGAAGGAGATTTGCGCAAAGGTTTGGTAGAAATGTCCTCTATCGTAAAAGCCACATCCTTGCTGCATGCTTCCAGAAAAGCCCGAGCCTCCGCCTCAGTTTTAAAGCGCTTATTCAGCTCAGCCTTCAGAATGCTCTTACCGTCGGGCAGCAGAAAATCGCCAGTCACACGGAAAAATGATTCCGAAACAAAAGCGCCAATCTCACGCTCCCGATCAACAATCAAACGCACCGCAACCGATTGCACCCTCCCCGCCGACAATGCAGGCTTGATTTTCCTCCACAAAATTGGCGAAAGCTCAAAGCCAACAACGCGATCGAGCACCCGCCGAGCCTGCTGAGCATCCACCAAATTCACGTCAATACTGCGCGGATTCTCTATCGCCTGCAAAATAGCATTGCGCGTAATCTCATGAAAAACGATACGCTTCGTCTTTTGAGGATCGAGCTTAAGTACCTCCGACAGATGCCACGATATCGCCTCCCCCTCACGATCCTCATCAGACGCAAGCCATATCGTTTCAGCCTTCTTTGCCTCAGCCTTCAGTTCCGAAACAATTTTCTTCTTTTCAACAGGCACAACATACGTGGGTTTATAATTATTATTCACGTCAATACCAAACTCTTTTGATTGAAGATCACGAATATGACCGTAGCTCGAAACTACTTTGAAATCATTTCCTAAGAACTTTTCAATTGTTTTTGCCTTTGCCGGCGACTCAACTATTACCAAATTCTTTTGCATACAATAATATATTTAATAATACATGAATGAAAAACTGGAGCTATTATTTTTCCGGCGCAAAGATAAATATTTTTTCATGCGAGCTTCGGGAACCCTCACAACGCATCCAAAACCTGCAATCGCCCTGATTCATCCCCTGAGATACCAACCCAAAAGTTCAGCCGAACCAACATAATCCTCCGCTTGCATCCGTAAACTTGAAAACACTTTCCAAAAACTTACGGCATACATTTTCAATATTAAAAAAGATAGCCAACAACCTCTGGCATATATTTTCAATATTGAAAAAGCTTGCCAATAATCTTTGACAAGTATTTTCAATATTAAAATAGTCTGCAAAGAATGTACGACAGATATTTTCAATCATAAAAATGCTTGCCATAAATCTGTGACAGGTATTTTCAACATTGAAAAAGCTTGCTTGAAATTTCCGGCAAGATTTTTCAATATTAAAAATGTTAGCCAAAAATTCTATACAAGCTTTTTCAATATTAAAATGATAAGCCAAAAGTTTGAGGCAAACATTTTCAACTTTCAGAAGGTAAGATTTGCCGGCGGATGTATGGATTGTAAGTTTAGGAGAATAAGGAAAGAGACGTTTAGAACCAAGACAATATATGTAGATGCATGAAAAAAATCCTTTTCAAGGCAGCGTATTTAACAGGGCGCAAATCGCAGGCTTACCGCAGTCATTTGCCGGCTTTAGAGCAGATGATGGACAGGAAATCGATGTAAAAACCAAAGTATATAGCTTTGAAAATTTAGTATATTTGCCAGCCCTCAAAAATCGCAAACAGAAAAAAAAATTGTTGTACAACGTTTAAACCCTATAATTGCTAATGCTATTTAACTCCATTGCTTTCGGATGCTTTATGCTGCTCGTCTTCCTGATTTATTGGAGTATCGACGGAAAAACTAAGCTCCAAAATATTTTTTTGCTCGCCGCCAGCTACTTTTTCTATGGCTGGTGGGATTGGCGATTCCTCTCGCTCGTGTTGCTCTGCTCGATTGTGAACTATGGCGGCGGATTGATGATGATGAATAGCAGCGATCGGAGGCGACGCAGGCTTGTGCTGACGGTTTGCTGCCTGGTCTCGTTCGGGGCGCTTGGTCTGTTTAAGTATTACGACTTCTTTATCACTTCGATTTCCGAAGCCTTCGCACAGATAGGGCTGCCGTTTCATGCAACAAGCTTGCGGCTCATTCTCCCCGTTGGCATCAGTTTCTATACATTTCATACGCTGAGTTATACGATTGACGTGTATCGCCGGCGCTTCGAGCCAAGCCGCGATCCGGTAGCTTTTTTCCTCTTCGTAAGCATCTTCCCCTTAGCGATGGCTGGGCCGATCGAGCGCGCATCCAACTTGCTGCCGCAGATCTACCGCCGGCGGCAATTCGACCACGCCCTTGCCGTCGACGGACTGCGGCAAATCCTCTGGGGATTGTTCAAGAAGGCCGTCATTGCCGACAGATGCGCCTCCTGCGTCGACACCATCTTCATGGATTCCAGCTCCCAATCCGGCAGCGCTCTTGCACTCGGAGCCGTTCTTTTTGCCTTCCAGATATACGGCGACTTCTCCGGATATTCAGACATGGCTCTCGGCGTAGGCAAGCTGTTAGGGTTCCGCTTCCTCCCCAATTTTTCGGTGCCCTATTTCTCGCGCGACATAGCCGAGTTCTGGCGCCGATGGCACATCTCGCTCAATACCTGGTTCCGCGATTACCTCTATATACCTCTCGGAGGGAGTAGGGGCCCGCGCCGGCAGATCGTTCGCAACACCTTTGCCATCTTCCTCGTCAGCGGCTTGTGGCACGGAGCGAACTGGACGTTCGTTGCCTGGGGAGCCTTTCACGCTCTGCTCTTCCTACCCTCCATCCTCAGCGGACGTAATCGCCGCTACACAGATACAGTTGCCGCCGGACGCATCCTCCCCACTGTGCGCGAGCTGCTGCAAATGGGCCTCACCTTCCTGCTCGTCACTCTCGGATGGATATTATTCCGCGCCGAAACAATTGGGCAGGCCTGGGAGTATATCCTTGGGATTGTATCCTCGCCAACGCTGCTAAGCATCCCTCCAATACAAGACAAGAAGCTACTTTTTTTCATTCTCATACTTATAATTATAGAATGGAGAGGGCGAGCATGGCCGCATACTCTGGCGCATTTGTTTGAAGGCCGGAAGCGATGGGCGCTGCGATATATCTTCTATTACCTTATTATTATCATGATTATTTTGTTCGCAGGACAAAGTCAGCAATTCATTTACTTCCAATTCTGAACGACAATGGTTCGAGCATTTCTTCTACGCATTATCCGGTTTGCATTGCCTCTTATGGGCTTGTTTCTCGTCCTATTCTTGTTGCCGCCAACTCCGTATAGCGCCGACTCTGTGCTGTTTGGGCAGATCCGTAAAGATTCTTTGCTCAGGGATACTCCTGCGCCGCGAATTATTTTTGTGGGAGGATCGAATCTGAGTTTGGGGCTTAGTAGTCGGATGATCAAAGATTCTCTGCAATTAAATCCGATCAATACCGCATTGGCGGCGGGCTTGGGGCTGACGTATATGATGAGGCATACGCTCCCCTTTGTCAAAGCGGGCGATCGCCTGGTTCTTATCTTCGAGTATGATTCCTTTTTCGGGGAAAATTATCGGGGAGCCCTTGGCTATGTTCCGCGCATCTTGTGCGACGTTAATAAGGATTGGTTGGCGTTGCTGCATCCCAGCCATCTCCCGTATCTGCCCAAACTTTCTTTTAGCCATATCAATCCCTTCGAATATTTTTACCCAAGCAATGCTGTTTATTCTGTCAATTCGTTGAATCAATTTGGGGACATCGAGGCGCATTGGAGGCGGCCCAAGGAGCTGGTTACTCTGAAAGCTGTGCGCGAGGCGGGCCAAAGGGTCAATCCTGGAGCTATCCGCGAGATGGAGCAATTTCGAGACTCTCTCGACGCCCGAGGCGCTAGCATGCTGGTTTCTTATCCTTGCTTTATGGAGACGTCCTTCGCCCATAACGAGGAGGCTATCCGAATGGTTGAAGCTGCATTCAAGCAGGCTGGCTTCTTGATTCTCGGCTCGCCGGAGCGATACATGATGCCCGACTCGCTGATGTACGACACTCATTACCATCTTGTCAAGCAAGGCGTCGACCTCCGCACCCAACGGCTTATCGACGATCTCAAGCGCTTTGCCGAATGATCGCGAATACCTGCAAAAAAGGCCCCTCCATCTCAGAGGGGCCTTTCTAAATTAAGGCTAACAAATTATGAGTAAAACCACTAATGAATCCCAATTATGGGATGAAAACTCATGTTATATTTTCGCGGATCTTGGCGGCTATGGAGGCAAATTCCTCTGCCGAGAAGGTCGGTCGCTTGCGGCTCAGGTTCATGTCTGATTCGCGCTGCATCGGAACGAGGTGGATGTGCGCATGCGGAACTTCGAGCCCTATTACCATCAGCCCTATGCGAAGGCAGGGAATGGCTGCTTGCTGCGCGGCGGCTATTTTCTTGGCAAAGGCCATCATCCGCCCCAATGCTTCGTTGTCGATATCGAACAAGTAGTCGATTTCTTGCTTCGGAACTACTAACGTATGCCCCGCTGCGAGCGGACGTATATCGAGAAACGCAAAGAACTCGTCGTTCTCGCTTATTTTGTGGCAGGGTATCTCGCCTGCAATGATTTTCGTGAATATTGTTGCCATTGTTTTTACAGGGATATGTCGAGGATTTCGAAACTCATCGTTCCCGAGGGAACCTTTATTTCGACTTTGTCGCCCACTTTCTTGCCCATCAGTCCCTGCGCTATCGGAGTGCTGACGGATATTTTTCCTTCTTTGATGTTTGCTTCCGAATCGGATACTAACGTATAGGTCATCACTGCTTTCGTAATCATGTTGAGGATTTTCACTTTGTTCATAATCTGCACGTTCTCGGTTGAAACTTGCGATTCGCTTATTAGCCGCGCGCTTGCGAGCTGGTGCTTGAGTTGGGCCAGCTTTGCTTCCATTATGCCTTGGGCTTCTTTAGCGGCGTCGTATTCGGCGTTCTCGCTCAAATCTCCCTTATCTCTCGCATCTGCGATCTGTGCGGAGATCTCGGGCCGCCGTATGGTCTCAAGATAATGTATCTCGGCTTGCAGTTTATTAAAACCTTCTTCGGTCATGTAATTCACAGGCATAGTTCGATTTGTTGTATATACTTATTTGTTTATTTATCTCTTTTCTTTAAATAAAAAGAATCCCGGTCAATGGCTGTCCGGAACTCTTTTTTTCTACTTTGGGCAAAGATAGTTTTTTCTTTTAAATATATTGTTGCTTTGTTTTTCTGCTCTGCAAAGATAGTTTTTTATTTGTTTTAAACGATTCCTTGGGCCATCATCGCTCTTGCGACCTTCATGAATCCGGCGATGTTGGCTCCTTTGACGTAATTAATGTAATCGCCTTCTTGCCCGTGTTCAACGCATTGTTGATGGATGTTGCTCATGATTTGATGCAATCGCGCATCGACTTCGGCTGCGCTCCACGACAGGTGCATGGCGTTTTGCGTCATTTCCAGGCCTGATGTGGCTACTCCTCCGGCATTGACTGCCTTGCCTGGCGCGAAGAGGGCTTTATGTTCGACGAATAATTCGGCTGCTTCGGCAGTGCATCCCATGTTGGATGCTTCGGCTATGCAGAGCGTTTTGTTGTACATTATGCCTGCGGCGTCGGCTTCGTCTAGCTCGTTTTGCGTGGCGCAGGGGATGACTATGTCGGCGGGCTGCTCCCAGGGCCGGCGCTCGGCGTAGAAGGTTGCCGAAGGAAATTCCTCAACGTATGGCTCCACGATGTCATTGCCTGTATTGCGAAGTTCCAACAGATAGTCAATTTTCTCGCCCTCTATGCCGTCGGGGTCGTACACGTAGCCGTCGGGGCCTGAAATGGTTATCACTTTGGCTCCGAGCTCTACGGCTTTGGTGGCGGCTCCCCACGCAACGTTGCCGAATCCTGATAGCGCAATTGTTTTTCCTTCGATGTCGATTCCTTTGGCTCCGAGCATTTGCTGAACGAAATACAGTGCGCCGAATCCTGTTGCTTCGGGTCGCAAAATTGAGCCTCCGTATTCCAATCCTTTTCCCGTGAAGGTTCCTGTATTTTCCCGCGCGAGCTTTTTATACATACCATACATGTAACCAATTTCGCGTCCGCCTACGCCTATATCTCCCGCCGGCACATCGGTATCTGGCCCTATATTCCGCCACAGTTCGAGTATGAAGGCTTGGCAGAAGCGCATGATTTCGGCTTCGCTTTTCCCTCTTGGCGCAAAATCTGAGCCCCCTTTTGCCCCGCCCATCGGCAAGCTTGTAAGCGCATTTTTAAAGGTTTGCTCAAATCCGAGGAACTTTAGTATCGAAAGATTCACCGAGGGGTGAAAGCGGATGCCCCCTTTGTAGGGCCCGATTGCGTTATTAAACTGAACGCGATAGCCTAGGTTGACCTGAATGTCGCCATAGTCGTCCATCCAAGGTACGCGGAATATAAAAATTCTTTCGGGCTCAACGAGGCGTTCGATGATACTGGCCCGGCGAAATTCCGGATGCTCGTTGTAAACGTCTTCAATCGATACCAAAACTTCTTTCACCGCTTGCAGATATTCTTTTTCCCCGGGATGCTTCATTTGCAGCTCTGCGAGGATTGCGTCTGTTCTCATCATATCGTTTAAATATTTCTAATTTGTTGTTTTGTTTGCAAAGGTATGGCTTTATTGCGAACCTAAGCGCGTTGTTAATAACAATTTCTTTTCTGCAAAACTTTTGCCCCTAAGGCATCTGCCCCTAAGGCTTTTTCCGCCCAAATTTGCATATTTTGCCCCAAAATACGGGGCTACGCTTTGGAGAAATCTACGTAAATATCGAAGTTTATCTGCCTAAGTATCGAAGTTTATGCGCCTAAGTATCTAAATAAATCTAAATAAGTAGGTAGATAAATGCAAAGCCTTTGTTGGAAAAACGTAAAGCCTTTGTTGCAAAATTGCGCAAAGCTTGTTGAGTGGAATTGTTGAAGGGTGCATCGGGAGGCGGATAAGTTTGGGAATGTTTTTTATTTTATAGTCTGAAAAAATACGTAGCTTTGCGCCCACAGATTGATAACCTATTTTAATACCATTGCACAATGAAGTCAATAGTTTCGGCGCCTGACGGCAAGAGTTTTTTGTTTCCTTTCATCCTCATTACGAGCCTTTTTCTGATGTGGGGGCTTGCGCACGGACTTCTTGATGTCCTCAATAAGCATTTTCAGGAAGCCTTTACGATGAGCAAGGCGCAATCGGGCTTAGTTCAATTTTCAACCTATATCGCGTATGGCTTGATGAGTATTCCTGCGGGTTTGTTTATGAGGCGATTTGGATACAAAAAGGGTATCATTTCGGGGCTGATGCTTTATGCGGTGGGGGCCTTTGCTTTTTTGCCGGCGGCTTGGTTCAGTTCGGCAACTCCTTTTCTCGTTGCGCTTTTTGTTGTGGCCTGCGGGTTGTGTATGCTCGAAACGGCGGCGAATCCTTATTCAACAAGGTTGGGGCCGGCTGAGAGTGCGGCTCGACGCATCAATCTCTCCCAGTCCTTCAATGGTTTAGGCTGGGTGCTCGGGCCTTTGATTGGGGGGCAGCTTATTCTTGGAGCTGCTGAGGGCAATGATCTCGCGCTTGCGACGCCTTATTTGATACTGGGGTCGGCCACATTGCTGATAGCCATCCTCTTTGCCTTCATCCGTTTGCCCGAAATGAAGGAAGCGGGCGGGGATGATGATAAGGCGGGGGTCGCGGCTCATCCGATATGGAAGTACCGGCATTTCGTTCTGGCCGTAATCGCACAGTTCCTCTATTGCGCAGCTCAAACGGGCATTTTTAGCTTTTTTATCAACTATGTGATGGAGCTCGATGCCTCGATTAACAAGATTTTGGCCTCGCGTTTGCTGGCTTTCGGGGGTATGGGCTTGTTTATGATTGGCCGCTTATCCGGAAGTTTTATCATGGCTAAGTTCGCGCCTCACAAGCTTTTGCTATTTTATGCGACAATGTGCGCAGCGCTGATGGCGATAGTTATCATGCAGCTTGGGCAGGTTTCGCTCTATGCCTTGTATCTGTCGTTCTTTTTCATGTCGATTATGTTCCCAACGATCTTCGCGCTTGGTTTGGCAAGGATGGGAGCGCATACAAAGAAGGCGTCGTCGTTTATCGTGATGGGCGTGGCCGGTGGGGCGTTTGCTCCGATGCTAATGGGATATATTGGCGAGCAGAGTATGGCGGTTGGCTTCGTAGTTCCGCTGCTTTGTTTTCTATACATAGCCTTTTTTGGGGCGAAAGGATACAAGATGTAGTGATGAAATTCCTATACATTATTATATATATAACAATGGCGGCTCTCCTAAGTACGGGCTGCCGTCAAAACACTAAGAGCAATATGAACGAATACGAAGCGGGCGCCTTTGGGTTCGACCTGCAATTTCTGATGCAAACCGATACGCCCATAGTTCTGAGCCGTGCCGACGGACGCGAGCAGCTTGTTGTATCGGCCAAATACCAGGGCAAAGTTTTTACGTCAACGGCTGAGGGAATGAGCGGCCCCAGTTTGGGATACATCAACCACCGTGTGTTCGATCCTTTGGCCGAGCCTAATCCTCACATTCTGGCCTATGGCGGCGAGAATCGGCTATGGATTGGACCCGAAGGCGGTAGGTTCTCGATATTCTTCGAGCCAGGAGTGGAGCAGGTGTACGACAATTGGTTCACGCCGGCGCCTATCGACTCAGAGCCCTGGAGCATAGTTCGCAGCGCAGCCTCCTCCGTTGATCTGACAAAGACGATGGAGGTTGTCAATTATCTCGGCGCCCGATTCAGCCTTCGCCTCGACCGCAGCGTGGCCCTGCTCGACGCCGAGGGAATCCGCCGCGCGCTTGGCATCACCCCCAGCCCCTCCCTTCGCACAGTTGCTTACCTAACCGATAACAGCATCACGAACCTGAACGACTTTGAATGGACGCCCGCAACCGGAACGATCTGCATCTGGATGCTCGACATGTTCAAAGTAGGCCCCCGATCGCTCACCATCGTACCCTTCGCCCGCGGAGCAGAGGAGGAGATGGGCAACGTAGCAACGACAGATTATTTTGGGCCTATACCCCACGATCGCTACGCCGAGGGCGACAGCCTTGTGTTCCTAAAGACCGACGGACGCTACCGCAGTAAGATAGGATTGAGCCCCAGGCGCGCGAAAGGCATAGCCGCCAACTACGATCCCGATGCCGGCCATCTCGTCGTCGCCACCTTCGATATGGACAAAAATGCGGCATACCTGAACCAGGAGTGGAGCGTAAGTAAGGAACCGATGGTGGGCGACGTGCTGAATGCATACAACGACGGGCCGCTCGACGACGGAAGCCTTATGGGCCCATTCCTCGAACTCGAGAGCGATTCGCCCGCCGCCCTGCTCAAGCCCGGCCAGCAGCTTTCGCACCGCCATTGCGTATACCATTTCTGCGGAAGCGACGCGGCTCTGTCAGAGATAAGCCAAAGCCTCTTCGGCATCTCAATCACTCAGCTAAAAGAAATCTTTAACCCATAAAAACAACTCTCAGTTATGAAACAGAAATTTCCAACAATAGGGATACGGCCCGTTATCGACGGACGGCGTCGCGGCGTACGCGAATCCCTCGAAGCTACGACAATGGCATTAGCTCAAAGTGTGGCCGAACTCTATCGCAACAGCCTGCGCTATCCCGACGGATCGCCCGTGGAGTGCGTCATAGCCGACAGCTGCATCGGCGGCGTTCAGGAAGCAGCCCAGTGCGCTGCGAAATTCGAAGCCTCCGGCGTTGGCCTATCGCTCTCGGTCACTCCCTGCTGGTGCTACGGGTCAGAAACAATCGACATGAATCCGCTTATCCCGAAAGCCATCTGGGGCTTCAACGGTACGGAGCGCCCCGGAGCAGTCTATTTAGCAGCCGCTCTGGCCGCTCACTCGCAGAAAGGACTGCCGGCCTTCGGAATCTACGGCCACGACGTGCAAGATGCCGGATCGACTGACATCCCCGCCGACGTAAGCGAGAAGCTACTTCGCTTTGCCCGTGCAGGATTAGCCGTCGCCCTTATGCGCGGCAAGTCATACCTTGCCGCCGGATCAGTATCAATGGGCATAGCCGGATCTATCGTCAATCCCGATATTCTCCAAGATTACCTCGGAATGCGCGCCGAATACGTTGACAGCGTAGAGATCATCAGGCGCATGGAGCAGGGCATATATGATGCGGATGAATATCGCCGCGCTCTCGAATGGACGCTAGCCCGCTGCGCCTCCCGCGAGGGAACCGACTTCAACGACGCTCCCCGCTCGCGCGCCCAGAAAGATCAAGACTGGGAGTTCGTCGTGAAAATGACCCTGATTCTGCGCGACATCATGGTGGGCAATCCGGCGCTAAATGATCTGGGATATGAGGAAGAGGCTCTCGGACATAATGCCATAGCCGGCGGCTTCCAGGGGCAAAGGCAGTGGACGGATTTCCTCCCCAACGGAGATTTCAGCGAAGCCATCCTCAACTCCTCCTTCGACTGGAACGGCATCCGCCAGCCCTACATCGTAGCCACCGAGAACGACCATCTCAACGGACTAGCCATGCTCTTCGGCAAGCTCCTCACCAACACCGCGCAGATGTTTGCCGACGTCCGAACCTACTGGAGCCCAGCCGCCATCAAGCGCGTAAGCGGTTGGCAGCCCGACGGGATCCTCAACGGAGGCGCCATCCACCTCATTAACTCCGGAGCCTGCGCGCTCGACGGCAGCGGACGGCAAAGCATCGACGGCCAGCCCGCCATCAAGCCCTGGTGGAATATCTCCGCAGCCGAAGTCGACTCCATGCTCGAAGCAACAAGCTGGTATCCGGCATCACTCGGATACTTCCGCGGAGGCGGATTCTCCTCGCACTTCCTCACCCTGCCAGGGATGCCCGTCACCATGAGCCGGCTCAACGTAGTGAAAGGCCTCGGCCTCGTGCTCCAGCTCGCCGAAGGCTGGACGGCAACCTTCCCCGACAAAGTGTTCGACATCATCAACAAGCGAACGGATAAAACCTGGCCATCAACCTTCTTCGTACCTCGCCTCACAGGCGCCGGACGCTTCGACTCGGCCTACTCCGTGATGAACTATTGGGGAGCCAATCACGGCGCAATCAGCTACGGACACATCGGAGCCGATCTCATAACCCTCGCCTCCATGCTATCCATCCCCGTATGCATGCACAATCTTAGCGCGTCCGACATCTTCCGACCCTCCGCCTGGAGCGCCTACGGCTCCGATCCCGAAGGCTCCGACTATCGCGCCTGTGCCGCCTACGGCCCTCTTTACCGGTAAATTCGCTCCCACCCCCAAATCCAGTCGCGATCAGCATCCATTCGAAGCCATCCGGCAGATAATTCCCCATAAAAGCGCACGCGAATCGTTCCGAATTGAGCCAGAGCAGCCGCCATGCCGGTTCGGAACGCTCACGGCGCTTCAAACAGCCCATCATCGCGCGATTATTGGCCCAACTTTCCCCCCTTAAGCAATAATCGCGCGAATATTTTCTCGACGGCGATTTCACTGAGCTATTTACACGTGTTTTTTTCTC
>JAITHO010000133.1 GCA_031279915.1 Tannerellaceae bacterium | reverse complement strand
GAGCCATTCGCGATTGTCGGCATAGAACTTGCGATAGCTGTCTCCTTCAATTATCCGGCGGCCTTCTTGGAGATAAAAGGCGCGGCAGTATTCGAGCTTCAGACGGATAACAGCCTCGTAGTCGATCTCGGCGAGCGCGTTCAGTTCTCGGCCTTTATCCTCAAAGAATGATTGCTGCACAGGATCGCTCAGCTTTCCCATCATTTGGAGGTTGATATACATGGGATGCAGCGCCCGAACGGAGATTGCGCTGTATGGATAGGAGTCCCTCCAGGATAGCGTTGAGGTGGTATCGTTCATGGGCAAGACTTGCACGAATCGCTGTCCGGTAAGGCGTATCCAGTCGACAAACATGCGCAGGTCGCCCAAGTCGCCAACGCCATAGCTTCCCTCCGTGCGAAGCGCGAATACCGGAATGGCTGTGCCTGCTCCACGCCAGGCATGCAAGGGCCTTCGCATGAATAATCCCGATATGCAAACGGCTGATCCTTCATCCGGAGCGGGCAGCTTGAGCGTTCGGTTATCGCCTTCTTCCCAGCATACGACTGCGCGAGCGTTCGTCTCCACCACAATGAATTTATATTCCAAGTCGAACGGTATTGCTTCGGCATCAATGGCTATGCTCCATTCTGCATGGCCGCAGTGGTGTAGCAGCAGAGCCTCGGCCGGATTCCATTGCCCCAGCGCTGCTTGATTGCCGGTAATGGCCAGGCTATGCTCCGGCTTAATTAGCGGAGCAAATACCTTTATTATTATCTGTCCGGAGGAGATATTAATGTTGGAAGGGGATGCGCCTAAGGGTCGGGCGAAGATGGCGTCGGTGAAGGCTGCCGAATAAAAGGCGAGGCAATCGGGGCGCGCCTGCCAGCTGTCGATGAGGCAAAGGGATTGAAGAGCGGGGTCGAAGTCTATGCGATGGTTCTGCTCCCATTCTTCGTCGACGGTATCGTTGTTCATCCGTACCAGATAGCGATACTCGGCCTGCTGGGCTTGCGGCGATATGCTGAGGCTGAGCGTCCACTCATCGTTGCCGGCATATTGCATATTATGGGCAAAGGCCGGCTCCCAGGATCCCAATTCGGGAAGAGAGCCGGTGACGCATAGCCTTTGCCCCCAAATAGTCTTATATTTTATATGAAAAGAAACTTGCATCTTGCTATACATATATATAATGTAATAGGGTAATCAATCTATTGGGGAGGAGCAAATGCCGGCATCCCCGGTGCAATCATCCGCATTGCGCGTTGCCGCAGTAGGTGCATCTTTTGCAGCCTTCTTGGTAGATGAGCGATTCTTGATGGCAGATGGGACATATATCGCCTTGAACTACCAGGCCGTTGGGGATGTACCGACTCAGAGCCCGGCCTACGCCGCTTGCCCAGGAGTTGATGTTATGGTCGAGCTCAAAGCTTTGCACGATCTTGACCACCTGGTTGATGGGCATGCCGTATCGAATGACGCCGGAGATTAGCTTGGCATAGTTCCAAAACTCAGACGAGAACTTTTCGTCGAGCCCGTCGATTGTGGTTTTGTGTCCACGCTTGTTGTGGTATTGGAAGTTGTATCGCTTCTCGCCGCGCTCGTTGACGCTTTTGATTATTGTTCCCTTGGTGATTTGCTTCGGTATATAGATGCCTTCTTCGTCGTCGGCAAGGCCGGTGAATATCTCGTAGGGCTTGCCGTTGAGTAGGCCGATGAAGGCTATCCACTTCTCTTTGTTGTTCTGGAATTTCACCACGTCGGCTTCGAGTTCGCGCGGACGCTTTTCGACGATAACGGGGGCGGCAATTTGATAGGCTTCCTGTGTCTTATCCTTTGATTTATCGCTGTCGGATATGAGTATGCCGCTGCGCGAGCCGTCTCTGTATACGGTGCAGCCTTTGCATCCGCACTTCCAGGCTTCGATGTATAGTTGCTCAACGAGCTCTTCGCTTGTGTCGTTGGGCAGATTGATGGTGACGCTGATGGAATGGTCAACCCATTTCTGTATGCGTCCTTGCATGCGCACCTTCTCCAGCCAGTTGACGTTGTTGGCCGTAGCCTGATTGTATGGCGACTTGGCCAGGAGATCGTCTATTTCCTCTGCCGAGTAGCTCTTTATGGTTGATATTCCGGCGGCTTCCATCCAGCTAACGAACTTGTGATGAAAGACGGTGAACTCTTCGAAGGCGTCGCCGGTGGAATCTACCATGCTGACCTTTGCCGACTGGTCGTTGGGGTTGACTTTGCGGCGTCGTTTGTAGGAGATGGAGTATACGGGTTCGATGCCTGAGGTTGTTTGTGTCATGATGCTTGTGCTGCCTGTTGGTGCGATGGTGAGGCATGCGATGTTGCGTCGTCCTTGCTTTATCATCAGTTCGTAGAGCTCCGGATCGGCTTCTCTGATGCGCTTGATGAAGGGGTTGTTCTCCTCGCGCTTGTGATCGTACATCTGGAATGCTCCGCGCTCAGCGGCCATCTCCACTGATGCTCGGTATGCTGAGAGGGCGAGGGTTTTCTGTACTTCCTCGGCGAAGGCGGTTGCTTCCTCGGTTCCGTAGCGCAGATTGAGGGCGGCCAGCATATCGCCTTCGGCTGTGATGCCCAGTCCGGTTCGGCGGCCCATCAGGGTCTTGCGGCGTATCTTGTCCCATAGCCTTCGTTCGGTGGATTTAATGTCGATGTCTTCCGGATCGCTTTCTATCTTCTCTATTATGCGGTCTATCTTCTCGGCTTCAAGGTCTATTATATCGTCCATGATGCGCTGGGCCATGTTGGCGTGCCGGCGGAACAGTTCGAAATCAAAGCGGGCATCTTTGGCGAATGGATTGACCACATAAGCGTACAGATTGATGGCCAGGAGGCGGCAGCTGTCGTAGGTGCAAAGCGGTATCTCGCCGCAAGGGTTGGTGGATACGGTTCGGAAGCCCAAATCTGAATATGTATCGGCCACTGATTCCCTTAGGATGGTATCCCAAAAGAGCACTCCGGGCTCGGCCACGCGCCAGGCGTTGTGTATGATTTGCTTCCAGAGCCCCCGCGCTTCAATGTCTTTGCTTACGAGCGGATCGGGCGAGTTGATCGGATACTGCTGCCGGTATGTTGCATTGTTCAGAACGGCATTCATAAACTCGTCATCGAGCTTTATGGAGATGTTCGCTCCGGTAACCTTATTGGTGTCGGCCTTGGCATGTATGAATGATGCCGCATCGGGATGCTTGATGGATACGCTCAGCATGAGCGCTCCTCGCCTGCCGTCTTGCGCCACCTCGCGGGTAGAGTTCGAATATCTGTCCATGAAGGATACGAGGCCGGTTGAGGTCAGCGCCGAGTTATTAACATGAGAGCCTTTTGGGCGGATGCTCGACAGGTCGTGCCCCACTCCTCCGCGCCGCTTCATGAGCTGCACCTGCTCTTCATCTATGCGGATTATCGCCCCATAAGAATCCGCATTGCCTTCCAAACCGATTACGAAGCAATTCGACAGCGAAGCTATCTGAAAGTCGTTGCCTATACCGGTCATAGGGCTGCCTTGCGGAATGATGTAGCGAAAGCGATCGAAGAGCTCAAACAGCTGTTCCTCGCTCATGGCATTGGGATACTTGCTCTCCACGCGGGCTATCTCTCTTGCCAGCCGGCTATGCATGTCGGCCGGCGTTTTCTCATAAATATTGCCGTCGCCATCCTTGAGGGCGTACTTGCTTACCCATACTGATGAGGCCAGCTCATCGCCGCTGAAATATTCGAGAGCCGCCTGCGATGCTTCTGCAAACGTATAAACTGTTTTATCCATAATTTGTATTGTATTTAATTATGCTGCAATGATAGATATTCTTTTCCGCTTGTACAAATATTTTGGCCCGCTGCGCCATTATTTATCCACAGTTCCCAAGTTCTTTTGGCTATATATCTAATTCTAAATACATTTACAGATATGCGACGGATACAAAGTTGCCCAAAACGACGATTGCTATATATCATCAGCATAATATTTAGGCAAACCCCATGCCCCCTTAAGCATCAAGCCGCCGGTCTATTGCCCATTATCCACACCGAATATCGCCTTACCTCATGTCGTGAGATAGCCTATCTCATGCCTGTACATTTGGCGATCCCCCAAACGCCCATTTGGCGATCCCCCAAACGCCCGTGTGGCGATCCCCCAAACGCCCGTGTGGCGATCCCCCAAACGCCCATTTGGCGATCCCCCAAACGCCCGTGTGGCGATCCCCCAAACGCTCGTGTGGCGATCCCCCAAACGTCCATTTGGCGATCCCCCAAACGTCCATTTGGCGATCCCCCAAAAACGAGCATTTAGCTATCGCCTAAACGACCGTTTAGTTACCTCCTAAACGACCGTTTAGCTATCGCCTAAACGACCGTTTAGTTGACGCCTAAACGAGCGTTTAGCTGACGCCTAAATGAGACGGTAGGGGCGGAGGCATTGCGGAGGGGCTGGGGATGCGGGCGGGCAGGGCATTGTTGCGGAGAAATGAAAGTGTTTCTATCTTTGGCCCATTCATTATTATATATCTAAAGAAATGGAAAAGACAAGCCGCATTGACAGCATACTGTCGGATATAAAAGAGCTCGAAGGCCTGCTCAGCGAGCTGCGAGGCATGGAGGTGTACCCCGTGGCATGCTTCAGCCGCAGCTTTGACCTGGCTTATCATCTGCTGAAGGAGCTGCATATACTCGAGGGAGAGCAGATTGAAACTCTGCACAGGCAGATGGAGGAATACCGCAAGATGATCGACGCTGCGCCTACGCCTCCCCACGTCGCCGAACCGGAGCCTGCGCAGATTCGACCTGCAAGGCTGAACGATGGCCTGAGCAAGGGGCGACTGGCCGATCTGCGAAAATCGCTCGTGCTTAACGACAGGTTTTATTTCCGCAAAGAACTCTTTGGAGGGGATGAGGGCTGGATGAATCAGGCTATTGATGATCTGAATGCTATGGGCAGCTGCGAGGAGTCGATGGCATACCTGCGAGAGCGTTTGCGGTGGGACGAGAGCAATCCGGTGGTTGCAGAGTTTATCGGTTACATAGAGAAACGCTTTCGTTGAGAAGCCTGCAGGATGGCAAAGCTTATCGTTGTACCAACGCCCATCGGCAACCTTGAAGACATTAGCTTACGCGCCCTCCGCATGCTTCGCCAGGCATCGTTCATCCTTGCCGAAGATACCCGAACGACGGGGATATTGCTCAAGCGCTATGAAATTAACAATCGAATGCAGTCGTATCACAAGTTTAACGAACATCGCATCCTGGAGCAGTTGGCGGGCCAGATAGCCGAAGCCGAGAGCGTCGCGCTGGTGTCAGACGCAGGCACGCCATCGATTTCCGACCCCGGATTCCTGCTCATTCGCGAATGTATACGGCGCGGGATTGATGTGGAATGCTTGGCGGGAGCGACAGCCTTTGTGCCGGCTTTGGTTGTATCAGGTTTGGCAGGCGATGCCTTCAGTTTCGAAGGATTTCTGCCGCATAAAAAGGGACGGCAAACGAGATTGCGCAAGCTAGCCGCCGAGGAACGCACCTTCATCCTCTACGAATCGCCTCAGCGTTTGCTCAAGACCCTGCAGCAACTGGCCGAACATTGCGGAGCCGACCGTCAGGCCTCCGTATCGCGAGAGCTATCCAAGATATATGAAGAGACAAGGCGGGGGAGCTTGCAGGAACTTGCATCGCACTTTGCCGCCAATCCTCCACGCGGAGAAATAGTAATAGTAGTACAAGGAAACAGCATCTAATTTAATAGAACAAAAAAATGAACAAGTCAGTAATCATTACGCTATGCGCCGCCCTGCTCCTTACGGCATGCGTACAAAACTCAAAGGAGTATCAACAGCTCAAGGCCGAAAGCGATTCGCTGCGCCTCGATAACGCTCGCAATGCAATGCATATAGAAGAGATGATGGCTATCTTGAACGAGATAGAGGCCGACTTTCAGTCTATCCGCAGCGCAGAAAACTACCTGAACGTGCAAAGCCAAACCGACGGCGAACTCGCTCCCACAGCGCGCGAACAGATTCACAACAACATGCAGCTCATCAACGAAACCCTCCGCAAGAACAAGGATCAGATAGCACGGCTCGAGGCAATGCTCAAAACCAGCAACGCCCAGTCTGACGCCTTCAAGAAGACCATCGAACGGCTGGCATCAGAGCTCGAAGAAAAGACGAACAAGATTGTCGCTCTGCAGGAAGACTTGGAGAAGAAGAACGTTCACATCGAGGAGCTAAGCCGCGAGATAGCCTCGCTCAAGGATGAAGTTGACCAGCTCGCCTTCGTTAGCGAATCGCAGTCGAAGAAGATACAAGCCCAGGATGCCGAAATCAATACCGCATACTATTGCTTCGGAACATCGCGCGAGCTGAAAGACCAGAAGATACTCACCGGCGGAGGAATATTCTCCAAATCAAAAGTGCTGGAGGGCGACTTCAATCGCAACTACTTTATCGGCATCGACGTTCGGCAAACCACCGAAATCGAACTCTACTCGCGCAAGGCCACTCTGAAGTCTAATCATCCCGACAGCTCCTACGAGTACGGCAAAGATGCCGACGGCAATCTGATCTTCCGCATCCTCGACGCTAAGGCATTCTGGAGCCTGGGCAAGTACCTCGTCATCCAGGTTGATTAAGCAGCAGAGCTTTCGCTATCAACGAAAATGCCTCGAAGGATTCTCTTCGAGGCATTTTGCTTTCTATGGCTTCCCTATCCAATCTTTAGTCGGAATAGTACAGCCGCTTTACCCTTGAGGATATTGAGGTCAGGACTTCGTAAGGGATAGTATTCAGCTTGGCGGCTATGCTGGAGGGCGGCAGCTCTTTGCCGAAGATAATCACCTCATCGCCCTCGGAGGCAGCTATGGAGCTTACGTCGACCATCGCAATATCCATGCAGATGTTGCCAACGATGGGGCAGAGATCGCCCTTTATCCAAACCATGCCGTTGCCGTTGCCCAGGCGCCTGTTTAAGCCGTCGGCATAGCCTATCGGTATGACGGCAATCCGCGACGGGCGGGTCAGGACGTTCCCGCAGCCGTAGCCGATCGAACGTCCGGCGGGCGTTTCACGAATCTGCAATATCGTTGTGCGGAGGGTGGATACATTGCGCAACGGCTTGCTGTCGACGGCGCTGATTCCATACAAGCCTATGCCGAGGCGAACCATGTCAAGTTGGTACTCCGGAAAGCGTTCTATGCCGGCAGAGTTCAGGATATGTTTCAGTATCTTATAATCCAGGCTGCTTTCAATCAGTTCGGCAACTTTGGCGAAGATGGCGGCCTGATTGTGGGTGAAGGCATCCAGTGAGGGCGAATCGCTTCCGGCAAGATGAGAGAACACCGAGCGCACCCTTACTCCCGACTGCAGCCGCAGCCTCCGGCATATCTCCTCGGCATCCTCCGGATCGAAGCCCAAACGGCTCATGCCCGTATCGATCTTGAGGTGCACCGGATAGGAGGTGATGCCGCGGCGCAATGTTTCCAGGATAACAAGGTCGAGCATCCTGAAGCTATAAATCTCAGGCTCCAGCCAGTTCTCGAACAAAACATGGAAGCTACTCGCCTCCGGATTCATCACAATTATCGGAATTGATATGCCTGCTCGGCGCAGAGCTACTCCTTCGTCGGCCACAGCCACGGCAAGGTAGTCGCATCGCTGCTCCTGAAGGGTTTTGGCTGTTTCATCCGATCCAAGGCCGTAACCGAATGCTTTCACCATCGCAACGACCTTTGTTTCCGGGCGGAGCAAGCTTCGGAAGTAATTATAGTTGTGGATTATCGCATTCAGATCTACTTCGAGCACTGTTTCGTGCGTACGCTTCTCCAGTTGAGCCGTGATGCGCTCGAAGTGGAAGCGTCGCGAGCCCTTCAAGAGGATAATCGAATCGCTGAAGTTGCGTATCGCATGAGAGTGAAGAAATTCGTCGGTGCTCTGATAGAACTCCTTGCTGATGCCGAACAGGTATCCATACTCGGATAGATCCCGCCCAATTCCAACGATGTGCGATACTCGCTTGCGGCGAACCAGCTCGGCCACCCGCTTATAAAGCGACTTGGGAAGAACTCCCGACTGCAGTATATCCGACAGAATCAGCACCGTTCGAAGCTCCTTATCTCCCTGACGGCCTTTCATGAAGCTGAGGGCGCTCTCCAGCGAATTAAAGTCGGAGTTATACGAGTCATCTATCAGGAGGCAGTTGCGAAGGCCCTCCCTGACGTTCACCCGCATGTCGACCGCCTCCAGAGCGGCAAATCTTGCAGCGTCGCTAACGCTCGTAGGCTTCAGATACATCATCAGCGTGATGCTGTGCATTACGTTCTCAAGCGAGGCGTCGTCAGTGAACGGCACCGTATAAACCATCGGTATACCCATGACGCTGCAGGCGATAACCGTTTCATTTTCCTTCTTTTCAAGCGATTCTATATATACGGGAGCGTCCTCGTTGGTGCGGCTCCAGCCAACGCTGCGATGCGAGAGCAGGGCCGACTCCATGCACTGGTTCACAACGAAGCTGTCGGCATTGTAAATCACCGCCTGGCATTTGCTGAACAGCGATAGCTTCTCCATACATTTTTGATGCGTTGATGTGAAATTCTCCTGGTGGGCTTCGCCTATGCCGGTGAAGATGCCTATCGTTGGCTCGATTATCGGCCGTAGCTGATCCATCTCGTCGGGCTGCGATATGCCGGCCTCGATTATGGCCAGATTATGCTTTGGGGAGATCTCCCAAATCGACAGCGGCACGCCTATCTGCGAGTTATAGCTCATGGGCGATCGAACGATATTGAAGTCCTTCCGCAGCAGTTGGTATACAAATTCCTTAACCGTAGTCTTGCCGTTGCTTCCCGCAATGCCTATCACCGGAATGTCGAAGCGAGCGCGATGGTAGGCCGCAAGCCGTTGCAGAGCCTTCAGCGTATCCTTAACCAGCAGGAACGAAGCTTCGGGCATCTCCCCAAGGTCGGCCGGCTCCTCGCTTACAACGAAGCATCGCACGCGGAGTTTATATAGCTCGCGGATATATTTATGACCGTTATTGGTCTTAGTTTTTAAGGCGAAAAAAAGCGTTTCCTCAGGCGAGGCTAAGCGTCGGCTATCCGTAAGGATTATGCTTATGCGATGGTCGAAGAGTTGCAAAGTTTTTGCGCTGGTTGCTCTTTCGACTTCTTGAATGCTGTATTCCATATATAAAAGGGATTATCTGTTTATGTTCGATTGAAGTTGTTGTCTTGCTGATGAGGTATCAAAATAAGGGAATTTGCGGCTTATTTCCTCGACCTTCTCTAGGGTTTTCTCAACAAATTGCCGATACTCGGCGCTGTCGGGGCGTGTTGGCACATGGCGCAGGGCTTTTTGTATCTCCTCCCATGCGGCGAAGAGCTGATGGTCGGGCGCTGCGAAAAATGTTTGGCGGAAGCGTTCCCATATATAATCAACGGCTTGTGAGGAGGGATGGAGCATGTCGGGCGCATAAAATCGGTAGTCGCGCAGCTCGTCGATCATGAGCTCGTAGGCGGGGAAGTAGCTTATATGCTCGCCGAACTCCCGCTCGAGCTCCTCGGCTGCAATAAGCATGGCCGATTTCGATAAACTGTTTTGCCGCGCCCCATCGCCCAGGTACCGCACCGGCGAGACAGTCAGGATCAGCCTTGCATCGGGCTTCATCTCCTTCAAATCCTTAACGAGAGCCCGCCAGCACGATACAATATCCTCAACCCCCAAACGCTCGCGCCGAAAATGCCGAGCCGGAAGCTTATGACAATTTCCCGCAACCCTATCATCATCCGCACAACGAAAAAGCGCCGTATTGCCCCAGCTTACAACAATATAGCTTGCCAAGCTGAGCCTCTCGGCTCCTTCGCTAAGCTTTGAGTTGACAAATGCCAAAGCCTCCGGCAAGTCATGCCGAGAGAAGCCGCCATGATGATCAAAACTGTGGAATTGTTCGTTGTGATAAAATAAATCTGCGGCTACGTAAGGCTTTGGATGCATCAAACGGCGCAAAGCGATGGCAATCGAGAGGGGATTGTATAAAATTCCGAAGGGATTTATCAGAGCATCTAAGCCGCCGGCTGCCATCCTCTGACCGATTTCGACCGCAAAGCATGAACCCATGAGCAAGAGCCGGTCGCGATAGCCCAGCCCAAACGCGCTTTGCGGAATATAAACGGGAGTTGTGAATTGCATCTTATACATGTTTATAGGACAAAAATACAAATTACGGCCAGTTGTCGAGCCAAGGTGGCTCCAAGTAGGCCTCCAAAGCCAATATTCGCGCGAATATTTCTCGACGGCCATTTCACAGACAATCTTCGCGCGAATATTTCTCGACGGCGATTTCACAGATAATCTTCTCGCGAATATTTCTCGACGGCGATTTCACAGACAATCTTCGCGCGAATCTTTTCGCGACGGTGATTTCACAGACAATCTTCGCGCGAATATTTCTCGACGGCCATTTCACAGCAAATCTTCGCGCGAATATTTCTCGACGGTGATTTCACAGACAATATTCGCGCGAATATTGGCCGACGGCTCGCCGACTATACAATCTTCACGGTATATTGGCTCCGCTGTGTTTTGTAAACCATCTAAGCGATGTTTCGGGGCCGACGTCTGTTTCACAAACCAACTAAGCGTTTATTTTTCCCGAAAACACTTTCGCAAGAAATCTAAACGATTGAATTTTCGCCACGGAGCTTTCGCAAGAAATCTAAACGTTTATTTTTCTCGACGGAGCTTTCGCAAGAAATCTAAACGCTTATTTTTCGCCACGGCGATTTCACGGACAATCTAAACGTGTTTTTTTCTCCACGGCGATTTCACGGACAATCTAAACGTGTTTTTTCTCCACGGCCATTTCACAGACAATCTAAACGTGTTTTTTCTCCACGGCGATTTCACAGACAATCTAAACGTGTAAATGGGGGTAAACCGAAAAAAAATTAGGGCTTCTTACATATATATATAATGTATAGGGGAAAAATTAGGGAGGAGCGGGGTTTACATGCCTCAAAAAAAGATACGGCATAGCCCTGATTCGTTTGGAAAGCCGCATCGGATTATCTTTGCCCGAAAAAAAGCCGCAGAAATGCTTTCCGACCAAATTTATATGCAAAGATGCCTCGCGCTGGCCCGCCACGGAGCCGGACGAACAAGCCCCAACCCAATGGTGGGCGCCGTTGTTGTGCACAGGGGCAAGGTCATAGGCGAAGGCTATCATCGACGCTACGGAAGCGAACATGCCGAGGTGATGGCCATAAAATCCGTGGGCGATCAGAGTTTACTAAAAGAATCGACCCTTTACGTCAACCTGGAGCCTTGTTCGCATTACGGACAAACCCCTCCCTGCGCCGCGCTCATTATCGACAAAAAAATTCCAAAAACAGTGATCGGCTGCCAAGACCCATTCCCCGAAGTATCCGGACGCGGAATCGCCATGCTTAGAGCAGGCGGCGTAGAGGTAGTCAGCGGCATTTTGGAAGACGAAGCCATAGAATTAAACCGCGAATTCATTACATTTCACACACTCAAGCGGCCATACATTTATCTGAAATGGGCCCAAAGCTCCGATGGATTTATCGATCGAAATCGCAGCAGCTTCAAGGAGCAGCCCCTCGTATTATCCTCCGAGCGAAGCCTCCAGGCCGTTCATCGCAAGCGAGCCGAAGCGGCAGCAATAATGGTTGGGACGCGCACCGCCATCCTCGACAATCCCGCCCTCACAGTACGCCGCTGGGCCGGAACCTCGCCGCTGAGGATCACTCTCGACCGCCACCTCCGCATCCCGCCCACGCACAGAATCCTCGACGGATCGCTGCCCACCATCGTCTTCACCGAACAACCATCAGCCTCCAAACCCAATCTCGAGTTCGTACAAATCGAATTTGGACGCAACACCCTGGCGCAAGTCCTTGACAACCTATACCAGAGGCGGCTACTGTCGCTCATCGTTGAAGGCGGCGCCAGCCTGCTCGAATCCTTCATGTCCGAAGGCCTGTGGGACGAAATCCAAGTCGAAACAACCCCTCTACGGCTTGGAGACGGCGTGCGCGGCCCATCCCTAAAGTGTGAAACAAATATAAATATCAGGACATGGGCAAAAGGAATATAAAAATGTTTTTATATTTGTCTCCCGATTTTCAGACTTATATATATCAAAGAATGAAGAAAAATCTTGCAATGTTAGCGCTGATGAGTTTCGTCGTGATGTTGATTCCCTCCTGCCTGGGAGGCAATGACGAAACAGATGTTTCAGCATACAAGGATGCTCAGATAGCGTCCTTTGTTTTGTCCCATGATTCCATCACATCGCTCGGAACGCTTAAATTTACAATTGACCAGATAAACGGACACATATTTAACATGGACTCCCTGCCCTACGGCACGATAATTGAGAAAGTAATTTGCAGCATTACGTACAGGTCAGGCTCAAGCGGAGTTCAGGTAAAGCAAGAAGCCCTGGGCGACTCAACCATAGTTTGGAACGGAAGCGACTCGCTCGACTTCTCCCGCCCCGTACAATTCATCACCTACGCATACGACGGAATAAGCAAGAAGACATATACCGCCACAGTTAATATCCATCAAGTTCAGCCCGATACAATGATCTGGGAACAATATCTCAAGCCCCTTACCGGCTTCGCTCCCCAGGAAATGAAAACGCTCGAAACCGCAGGACAGTTAATAATGTATACCAAAAGCCCCGACGGCCTCCGACGCTTCACCTCCGCATGGCCGGCCAATGTTTGGGCTCCCGCAGAGCTGCAAGGCCTCCCCGCCGATGCCATTCTCGACCAAATCAGCGCATTACCCTCAGGAAGATCCTACGCCCTGGCCAACAACCAGCTCTATACCTCCGCCGACGGCGCCTCATGGAGCCAAATCGCCGAAGCCCCTCCGGTGAAAGCCCTTCTGGGCACATTGAAAGCCGACAAGAACAAGCCCGAACTCCTGGCCGCAATCATCGAAAGCGATGGTCAGGAATATTTTGGGGCGATGAACAAGGCCGGCCAATGGATGCAAGGCGAAGCCGTTCCCGACAACTTTCCGCAGAAAAACTTCGCCACCTCGCAATACGAGCAGATGGGCTTCGAATACCTGCTGGCAGGCGGCGGACGCGACCGTCAAAACCGTTTGGCAAGCTCCATCTGGGGCACCTCGAACGGCACGCAATGGGCGCAGCTAACACGCGAGAAATTCCGTTCCGTCATCGAACGCGAAAGCCCCATCCTAGTTCGATACGACAACATGCTGTATCTGACAGGCGGATTCGGCCCCGACGGCACAGTTGACAGAACAATATACCTCTCGCCCGACAACGGCATAAGCTGGAGCTCGCGCGACAGCATGATAGCATTCCCCGACGAATACACTCCCCGCGCAAACGCCTCGGCAGCAACATTTGCAGGCCATCTATACCTGTTCGGCGGCAAAACCGGAATCGGCAGCCAGCATCTCGATGAGATATGGCGCGGGCATATAAATCGGCTGCTTTTTTGAGAATAGATAATCAGAAAATGGTTTCGGTACCCCACAAACCAGTATGCATGATCGCCCTGACGGTGAGTTTGATGTCAAGCCTTCGCGCACAGGAATATAAATACGAAATTGGAGGCATGACAGGCGGTTCATTTTATATGGGCGATGCAAATAAGAACCGCTTGTTTGCCTCCATTCATCCATCCTTCGGGAGCGTATTTCGCTACAATTATAACCTGCGCTGGGCCGTGAAAGCCGATTTGATGTGGGGGCAAGTATCCGGAACCACAGTTGGCGGCAGCAACGCCTTTCCGATCCCAGCCCAAACATCATTCACACGGAACCTGTTCGATATAGGCGGGCAGATGGAATTTAACTTCTTCCCATACAGCGACAAATTCGCATACCTGAACGCACAGCGCTTCACCCCATACATATTCATCGGACTCGGAGCCACCCTGGCTCCCGGAGGCGGCGAAACCTTTGCAGGAATAAACATCCCCATGGGAGCAGGCCTGAAATATAAGATCTGGAACAGAATCAACCTCGGGATGGAATTTTCGATGCGGAAGCTATTTGGCGACAACTTCGACAGCGCATCGCTGAACGCTCCCTACGGAATTGAGAGCGGCGGATGGAAAAATCAAGACTGGTATTCGTTTGTGCTGCTGTTCGTGTCGTGGGACTTCGGCTTACGCTGCGGAACATGCAATAACCGGTATACATCAGACAAATAAAGAACAAAACAACAGCAAAGAACGCATGTCGCCGATAAACGAAATAAAATCAAATCCCATACCCGCGCATATATCCATAATAAAGAACGGCAGCGGCAGATGGGCCAAATCGCAGAGCCAAGATCGCAGCTTTGAACATCAGGACGGCGTTGCATCCGTGCAGAAAACCATAGAAGCCTTGCAAGCCTCCCGCATAAGCGATCAAAGAATTTCGGAGCGCTTATGTACGAAAAACATCCCCGATCCGGATTCATTGATCCGAACCGCAGGCAAACAGAGGATCAGTGATATTCGGTTGTGGCAGATGTCGAACTCAGAGCTCTATTTCACCGATATTTTTTGGCCCGACTTTAAAGAGCAACAACTATATGAAGCAATATTGTATTATCAGCAGCGCGAACGGCGTTTCGGCAAAACAAGCGAGCAACTAAATCTCAAAAAACGATGACGGTGAGAAATTTGAATCATAAATTAGTAGCGTGTGTTATTCCTTTAGGATTTGCCTTTGCAACATTTGCTCAAGAGCCGGTCGACACGATTCGCACAGAGCAGGATAAGGTCGTTCCGGTGATCTCGTATTCGCTAGCCGCGCATAAGTATCAGATAGCCGGAATAAGCGTTTCGGGAGTGAAGAAAGAGCTGTACGAGGATTTCACGATAATTGGGATAACGGGCTTATCCGTTGGCGATGTAGTATCGATTCCCGGCGAAGAAATCACGGCAGCGATAAAGAGAATTGACCGTCACGGACTCTTTTACGACCCTCAAATACTAGCAACAAAGATAGATGGGACTCAAATATGGCTTGAGATCAATCTGAAGCAACGCCCCCGCATATCGCAGGTGAATTATAACGGAATCAAGAAAAGCGAACGCGAAGAACTTGAAGCTCGCCTCGGATTCAGACGCGGTTATCAAATGACCCCCAATTTAATGGACCGCGCAAAAACCCTTATCCAAAAATATTTCGACGGAAAGGGATTCAAAAACATAGACGTAGATATCACGCAAAAAGACGATCTGTCGCGCGAAGGAGAAGTGATAGTCGACATTAATATCGACAAAAACGAAAAAACCAAGATCGACAGAATAGTGTTTATAGGCAACGAGGCGCTCAACGAGAAGCAACTCAAAAAAGCCATGAAGAAAACCAACGAAACATTCTCCTTGAAGCGCAGATTGGTAACAAGCGTTCTCGAAATCTTCAGCACAAAGAAGTTTACCTCCGAAGAATACGAAAACGACAAGAAACTCCTCATCGACAAATACAACGAATACGGCTACCGCGATGCCACTTTAGTTTCAGACAGCATAGTAAATATTAATGAGAAGCGCATAGCAATATACCTCACCGTGGATGAAGGTCAGAAGTATTATCTCAAGAATATAAACTTCGTTGGCAATACTCATTATCCAACAGAATATTTGGAGCTATTGTTGCAAATGAAGCCCGGCGACATATATAATCAAAAGAAACTCAACGAGCACTTGATGACCAATGACGACGCCGTAGCCAATCTTTACATGAACAACGGCTATCTCTTCTTCAATGCCGACCCCGTTGAAGTTGAGGCCGAAAACGACTCTATCTCCCTCGAAATCCGAATCCAGGAAGGCCCGCAGGCAACGATCAACCGTATAATAATCGAAGGCAACGACAGGCTCTATGAAGACATCATCCGCCGCGAATTGCGCGTCAAACCAGGCGAGTTATTCAATCGCGACGCCTTGATCCGCTCCATTCGCGAGTTGGCCCAGATGGGGCATTTCGATCCGGAGAACATGAATCCGGTGCCTATCCCAAATCCAGAGAACGGAACGGTCGACATACAGTTTCCGTTAGTTTCCAAAGCCAGCGACCAGGTAGAGTTCGCAGCAGGCTGGGGGCAGACGGGAGTGATAGGCAAGCTGAGCCTGAAGTTCACGAACTTTTCGGTTAAGAATCTGCTGTATCCAAGTTCCTACAAAGGCGGAATTATTCCGCAAGGCGAAGGTCAAACGCTCATATTAAGCGGACAGACGAACGGACGCTACTATCAATCGTACAACATATCATTCATGGATCCATGGTTTGGCGGCAAGCGTCCGAATGCATTGAACGTAAGCCTCTACTTCATGAAGCAAACCGGAGTGAACCAAGATTATTACAGCCAGAGCATGGCATCCTATCCATATTACGGAGGCGGTTATTATCCCGGCTACGGTGGATATGGCGGCGGATATGGGGGTTATGGAGGATATGGAGGCTACGATTATAGTAACATGTACGAAAATGCCTACGACCCGAACACGTATATCATGATGCTTGGAGGGTCGGTTGGTTATGGCAAACGCTTGAACTGGCCCGACGACTTTTTCCAGTTCATGGTATCGCTAAACTATCAAATGTATATGCTCCGCAATTGGAATTACTTCGGATATCCAAATGGATCGAGCCATAACATAAACCTGGAGTTCTTGCTTCAACGCAGCTCTATCGACAACCCATTATATACCCGTAGAGGATCGCAGTTTACCTTCTCGGTTAGCGCTACACCTCCATATTCGCTCTTTGACGGCATAGACTATGCATCGCTTGGCAATACCGACAAAGATGCGCAAACCAGATATAGGATGCTTGAGTACCATAAGTGGAAATTCAAAGCCAAAGTATTCTCGCCGCTATTGCCCCTCGAAAGCGTCAAGCGGACGCCCGTATTGATGACGCGCGTAGAATATGGCTTTGTCGGACACTATAATCCCAACAAGCTCTCCCCATTTGAATTGTTCTACATGGGCGGCGACGGTATGACCGGCTACACGGGCGGAATGGGCTATGAAACAATAGGCCTTCGCGGATACGAGAACGGTAGCATTGCCGGCGGCTCGTATGACTACGGATTTGCCTATTCGCGCCTCAGCATGGAGCTACGCTACCCATTCCTGCTCGAACCATCATCAACGATCTACGGACTTGCCTTCGTCGAAGCCGGAAATGCATGGCTTCGCCTGAAGGACTTTAATCCGTTTGCCCTCAAGCGTTCCGCCGGAGTCGGAGTACGTATATTCCTTCCGATGATTGGACTAATGGGTATCGACTGGGGATACGGCTTTGACACTCCCGATCGAAGGAGCCAGCGCGGAGGAAGCCAGTTCCACTTCATCATCGGACAAGAGTTTTGATTAACACTATTTAGTCCTCCCCCTCATAAACAATTGCAGACAATTGCAGTCTTAGTAATATAAACTTTTAAACACAAAAGAATATGAAAAAAATAATTGCCTTATTGACTCTAACATTCCTCTGCACAATGGCAGCAGAAGCACAGAAGTTCGCCCTTATTAACATGGAATATATCTTAAAGAATATTCCCGCCTATGAAATGACGAACGAACAGTTGAACCAAGTCTCCAAGAAATGGCAAAACGAAGTAGAAGCGCTTCAGCAAGAAGCACAAAACATGTACAAAAGTTATCAAAGCGAACTTGTATTCCTCTCCCCCGAAATGAAAACCAAGCGCGAAGAAGCAATAGTAAAAAAGGAACAAGCAGCCCAGGAACTAAAACGCAAATACTTTGGCCCGGAAGGAGAACTCTACAAGAAACGCGAAAGCCTAATGAAGCCCATACAAGATGAAATCTATACAGCTGTAAAAGAAATTGCCGAAAGCAACAACTACCAAGTTGTTGTCGACCGACCATCCGCTATGAGCATCTTTTACGCTTCGCCTAAAATAGACATAAGCAACGACGTCCTGCGCAAATTAGGCTATTCGAAATAAATATCTAACTTTGTGCACTTTCACAACTATTACTAATAAAACTTTATATTATTCCAAAAAAATGAAGAAGCTAATTATCTCATTGTTCATGATCCTACCAGGCATATTATTTGCCCAGGAAATAAAAATCGCCCACGTGAATTTCCAGGAAGTTTTACTGGCTATGCCCGAAATCCCAAACGTTGAAAAAGAAATGGCCAAGATTACTGAAGAATATCAAAAAGAGCTGGAACTCATGCAAGGCGACTATCAGAAAAAATACATGGACTACGTTGCCCAGCAAGACTCTCTTACCGAAAACATCAAACTCCGCCGCCAGCAAGAAATACAAGACATACAGGAACGCCTCAGCAGTTTGTATGAACTTGCACAAAAAGATGTTCCGGAAAAAAGACAAAAGCTGATACAGCCGGTTCAAGAAAAAGTATTGAAAGCAATTAAAGACGTAGGCGACGAAAAAGGATATACCTACATCTTAAGCATGGAACCCGCCCTCTTTCTCTACACCGGAGCCACAGCCGTTGACGCAACTCCTTTCGTAAAAGCTAAATTAGGGCTCAAATAGATATTGAATTTGCCCGGTTTTATAGGAATATTTGATTCGGGATACGGAGGGCTT
>JAITHO010000134.1 GCA_031279915.1 Tannerellaceae bacterium | reverse complement strand
TCCATGCTATTTGCTTCATCGATTCGAATTGCTGCCATTCGGCCTCTTCTTCGGGCCTGTTGAGCGCCGACATAGCCTGGAAGGCATACCATGCGGCTATGGCTGATATGCTCGGACTGCTATCGCGCAGCCTGCGGTCGGCAATGCCGCTAATGGGTTCCTCGGGAGCGCCTACGGCAAGAGGAGTGAGCTGGCGGATGTCGCTCGGATTGTATCTACCATTATATATATGGTAATGCGCCAGGGTTCGAGCCATTGATGCGTACATGCCGGTCATATCCCATAGGCTGCCCTCAGCTCCGCCCAGTATGAGCGAGGCCCCGTAATGTTTTTCGGAGAATCGTAGCGTGGTCATTCCCCATTGTTTGAGTACGGTTATGAAGCGTCCGATGTTGTATGCGATAAGCATGCGCACGAGCGGTACGTTCAGCGATTGCTCAATAGCTCGGTGCGCAGGCACAGCTCCCTGAAAGTTCTTGCTAAAGTTTTGGGGAGAGAAGCCGTTGATGTTAAGCGGCACGTCGGGCACGAGCGTTGAGGGCAGTATCATTCCTTCGTTAATCATAGCGGCGTAGAGGAAAGGCTTCAGAATACTTCCCGTGCTTCGTTTGGCGGTAATGAGGTCAACGCTTGCCGCCTTGTTCCTCTCCTTATCTGATGGCGCATTGCCAATGTATGCGATGACTTCGCCGGTTTCAACCTCGGCAATGATTGCGGCGATGTTGTTCACATGATTAGCGGCGTACTCTCGTGCGTATCTGTCGAGTATATCCTGACTTTGTTTTTGGAGATAAGGCTGGATGCTCGAGATGATTCTTTGTCCCTTCAAGCCCTCGGCGGCCAATCGTTCGAGCAAATGCGGAGCCTCGTCGGGCAAAGGTTGCGGAGCCTCGGGAAGCGGTTCCATGCATGCGAGCTCGTATTCGATATTGTCTAAAACGCCTTTGTTGCGCAGAGTCATGAGCAATCGGTTGCGCTTTTCCAGCAATTGTTTGCGATTACGTCCGGGGTGGATGAGCGACGGCGAATTGGGGAGCACGGCCAAGGTCGCAGCTTCGGCCCATGAAAGATCAGCCGCCTCCCGTCCGAAGTACCTCCATGCCGCCGTTTCGATTCCAACAACGTTCCCTCCGAAGGGAGCGTGCGAAGCGTAGAGGTTGAGCAGTTGCCGCTTGCTGTACACAGTTTCGAGATAGATGGCCCAAATAGTTTCGTATATCTTCTCCGAAAGATTTCGGGATCGATTGCCCCGTGCGATGCGTGCTATCTGCATAGTGATAGTGCTTCCTCCGCGAGCAATGCGCATCTTGAGGAGGTTTAGGCGGAGGGAGCTAATGATGGCGATGGGGTCAAATCCAGGATGATGGAAGAAGCGTTTGTCCTCGTAGGATACCAAGCAGACGGCAAATTTGTTCGGAAGTTCCTCGGCAGGAGGAAATCTCCATTGTCCGTCGGCAGCTATCCGCGCTCCCAGCAAACGCCTACCGCTTCCGTACAGCAAGCTCGAATAAGGCTGATCAAATAAAGGCCGTGGAACCGACAAATGTACCGCAAGCCATAAAGCCGAAGGCGCCAGGATGAAGTACGCAATCAGCGGATAATCCCTCCAAAGCCTCCTCAGCAGCCGGAGCCCTTTGCAGCATCGCCAATCAATATCGCGCATCAGCTCCCCACATTAGCTTATCCCGCAGCGTCGAATAGAAGGTCTGCCCGTATCGCTTCACCACCTTCACCCTGTAATCCGCCTTGCCAACCGTAAGCCGCGATCCCGCCGGAACCACCTCCGACCGTCCGTCGAGCGCCACCAGGAAGAACTCGCTCCGGCTCTCTATCACCAGCGAAATAAGCGATCCATCCGGAATCACCAGCGGCCTCACATTGAGCGAATGCGGAGCCACCGGACTGATCACAAGCGACGCGCTCTGCGGAACAATGATAGGCCCATTAACGCTGAGCGAGTAAGCCGTCGAGCCCGTCGGAGTAGCAATAATTAATCCGTCGGCCATGTAAGTAGCAAGGAAATCATTGTCGATCGAAGCATGTATGCTAAGCATCGACGATGTATCTCGCTTGAGGATGGCAACTTCATTGAGGGCAAAGTTGTATCCCTTTACGAACTCGCAGCCCTCGTAGATGCGCAGCAAGCTCCGATCCTCAACGGTATAACGCTTGTCAGCGATCTCGTTCAACGTATCCTCCAGCTCGTCGCCGCTCGTGTCGGCAAGGAAGCCCAGCCTTCCGGCATTGATTCCGAGGATAGGAACGCCATGCTTGTTGATTCGTGCAGCCGTTCGCAGGAAAGCGCCGTCGCCGCCAACACTCACGGCCATGTCAAGGCAAGGAACATCCTCCGAACCCAATTCCTGCGCATCAGCTCGAAAGCCAAACTGCTCGGCCAGAAGATTGCGCAGCTCTTGTTCGATAAAAACTTCGGCCCCAATATCTGCGAGCTTACTAAAGATACGGCGAAGCAGAGGCAGCTTACTTTCGCTGTATATAGTTCCGAAAATACATGTTCTCATCATCTTTATTTTTGAGCAAATCGTTCGAATTTATGTGGAGAGGAATTTGCGGGGCAAGCTTTAATAGCGGAAGCTCTTGTGCGTTTCAATTAATCTATTACTTTTGCCCTGAAGTTTTCCTGCAAATTTAATCTAATTTAAATATCAACAAAGTAAGTATACTCTCTAATGAACAATTTACTATTAATACAGCAATCGCTCGGCAACGAGCAAACTCCTGGCATCAACGAATTGGCGCAAACGGTATCAAATCCCGATACGATGAACCTCCTCGACATGGCGCTTAAGGGCGGATGGATAATGCTCGTTCTACTGCTACTCTCCATCATCGCCGTCTATATTTTCATACAGCGATTGATAATCATTCGCCGCTCCGGACGTGAGGACGTGTCATTCATGAACCGCATAAAGGACTACATCCACGACGGCAAGATAGACTCGGCCCTCAATCTCTGTCAAAACACCTCCACGCCCTCGGCCCGCATGATTGAGAAGGGCATCACACGGCTCGGACGGCCCATGAACGACGTAATGGTGGCCGTCGAGAACGTGGGGAACCTCGAAGTGGCGAAGATGGAGGAAGGATTCCCCATCCTTGCCACCATCGCCGGAGGAGCCCCCATGATCGGATTCCTCGGAACCGTACTCGGCATGGTGCAGGCATTCTACGATATGGCTAAGCCCGGATCGAATGCCGACATCACAACACTCTCCGGAGGTATATACACGGCGCTCGTAACAACGGTAGGCGGACTTGTGGTTGGAATCCTTACGCTCTTCGCATACAACTATCTGGTTTCGCAAGTCGACAGCGTCGTCAACAAGCTCGAAGCACGAACAATGGAATTTATGGATCTGCTCAACGAGCCCCTAAACCGATAAAACCATGCCGCTGAAAAGACGCAATCGGATCAATGCCAACTTTAGCATGGCGTCAATGACCGACATAATCTTCCTCCTCCTAATCTTCTTCATGGTAACCTCCACCGTGGTTATGCCCAACGCAATCCCCGTGAAGCTCCCGCAGGCCAGCAAGCAAACGCCAACAAAGCCTGGCATGAGAGTTACCATCGACAAGAATCTGCGATATTACGTGGGAGCCGGACGGGAAAGAGATCGCCAGGTATTATTCCGCCAGATAGTGCCACAGCTCAGAGCTCTGGCTGAAAAGGACGAAGAGATGTACGTTGCGCTATATGCAGAGGAGGAAATTTCATATAGCGAGGTCATCAAGCTGCTTAGTATCCTACAAGAAAACAAAATCAAGGTGGCCCTTGCCACTCAGCCTATCAAATAAAACCATGAGCAAAGACAGCGACAAACTATTCGCCATCCTCGGATCCGTCGCCTTCCATTTGGTGATCATACTCATGCTGGCCGTAAGCTTTCTTCGAGCCAATGTGTACGAGTACCAAGATGTAGAAATCCTGCCCTCCAGCTACGCCTCCGCAGGAGGATCGCCCGCTCCATCGCAGGGAGCAAGCGGCCAGCAACAGCCATCCGCCAATCTTCCTGCATCTCCCCCACCCTCTGCGCCTAAGCCCCGCAAC
>JAITHO010000063.1 GCA_031279915.1 Tannerellaceae bacterium | reverse complement strand
CGCTTTGGCTTATAAGGCCTTCGGAAGCGTTATATCGGCCAATCCGCCTTATGAGCTTGAGTTCGCTGCTCGCATACGGCAAACGGAGGTATTCCCCGCCACTGATACACGCCGAGTGGTGCGAATGTTGGAGGCTATGGCGCGGCAGGATAAGAATAAAAACTACGTTGAGCAGGTATATTACGCCCTCGGAAATATTTATATGGCCGGAGAAGATACAACCCGCGCTATCACGGCCTACGAAACCGGTATTGAGAAGAGCCTGGAGGCAACGATGGACAAGGCGCTGATATGGCTTAAGCTCGGCGACATATTCTTCGAGCGACGCGATTACATCAAAGCTCAGCCATGCTTCAGCGGAGCAGCCGGCATCATCAGCAAGGATTATAAGGATTACGAACGCATATCGACGCTTTCGGCAACGCTCGACGAGCTGGTGGTGCATGCCGAGGCCATTCACCTTCAAGACAGCCTTCAGGAACTGGCCCGACTGCCCGAAGAGGAAAGGCTGGCCCGCATCGACGGCATCATTGAGCATCTGATCAAAGAGGAGGAAGAGGCGCGCAAAAAGGCCGAGAAGGATGCATACCTCGCCGAACAGGCTGCCTCCGGATCGGGATTCGAATCGCAAATGCCCATGGCTAACGTTCCGGGAGCAACCGGAATGCCTCCTGCTGGAGGGGCAAGAGGCGAAGAGGGGGGATTCTACTTCTATAATCCGCAAGTCGTGAGCCAAGGCAAGGCGGCTTTCCAGCAAAAATGGGGACGACGAACGCTGGAGGATGATTGGCGACGGAAAAACAAGAAGATGTCGACCTTCGATGCAGAGGCCGGAGCTCTTGCGGGTGCGGCTATGCCTTCGGATACAACGATGGCGGCTACCGATTCGCTTGCAATAGCGGCTGCTGATAGCCTGGCCGGCGACCCGAAAAGCCGTGAGTTCTATCTCCAGCAGATTCCCTTCACCGAGGAGGAAGTAGAGGCATCCAACCTGATTATCATCGACGGCATGTACAACATCGGGCTTATATATAAGGATAAGCTGGAGAATGTGGAGCTATCCGTAGAGGCGTTTGAGGAACTCGAACGACGATTCCCCGACAATGAGCATCTGGCCGAATGTTACTACCAGATTTACCTCATGGCTCTCCGAATCCGTAACTCTGAGCTGGCCGAACGATACCGCAGCAAGATGCTGGCAGCCTTCCCCGACAATGATTATTCCATAGCTATTGCCGACCCTAACTATGAGTACACCATGCGCTCCATGGACAGCGTTCAGACTGCGGCCTACGGAGCGGCCTACGATGCTTATCTCAACGAAGACACCGCTGCGGTTCATGCGGCCTACCACCAAATCAGCGTTCAATATCCATTGGCCGTGCTGCTGCCCAAGTTTATGTTCCTCCACGCCCTGGCCTACGTTCAGCAAAACGATGCAGCGGAGTTTAAGAACGTATTGCAAGCGCTGATCGAAAAATATCCGAAGGCCGACGTTACCGAACTCGCCGGAGATATGCTCAAGGGATTGCTGCGCGGACGGGAAATCGTTCAGGGTGGCATAAAGGGAATGGTATGGAATATGCGATTCGGCGACGACGGATCGCTATCGGCTGCCGACTCGGCTCGCACCTTTGTCGAGGAAAAGATCTTGCCTTCGCGGCTTGTGCTGATGTACTCCAGCGGAAGGATCGATCGCAACCGGCTCCTCTTTATCGTTGCCGCATACAACTTCTCGCACCTGATGGTGAAGGAGCTCGACCTTAATTTCGACGCTGCCGGGCCGGTGCAAATGCTTACCATAAGCGGCTTCGCTAACTTCGATGAGGCTCTGCGATACTATAATATGATATACGCCGAAGGAGGATACGCCGCAAGCCTCGGCCGAGATATAGCCATACTGCCCATAACCGACAGCAACTACGAAACCCTCATGCGCGGCAAAACCTTAGACGAGTACATTGACTTCATGGAGGAATGGCTGGGCGATGACGTTGCGGCTCTCGTGGCGCGTCTGCGAGCCCGTATTGATTCTGCTTCAATGGAGGAAGAGGAGGAGGAGATTGTGGAAAAAGAAAAGGAGGTCGTAGTCGAACAGCAATCGCAAAGCGCAGAGCAAATAGCTTTGCCGGCTGATACCATCGCCTCCCCTACCCCACTCCTGCGCGACAGCATCCGACGCGATTCCATCAATCCCGACATGACCCCTTATCTGCAAGCCGACACAATAGCCGCACCGCCTGCACTATCGCCGGACTCCATCGCCCCCAAAACTCTCATCCCCCCAACAACCGAAAAACCCAAAACGCCCGAACAAATACGCAAGGAAAGAGAGCGGGCCTACAAAGAGCGACAAAAACAACGGGCCAAGGAACTCAAAGAAAAAGAGCGAGCCTACAAACAAAAGCTGCGCGAACGGGAGAAGGCGCGACAGCAACAGAAACGATAGATTGCCAAGAATAAATATCTTTACGCATCAAACTTTATTATCAATCTTAAATCATCATGGCCACATTCCTCTTATCAATCGCAGTCCTCATCGCAGGATATTTTATCTACGGAGCAATTGTCGAACGAGTATTCGGAGCCGATCCAAAGCGGCCAACCCCTGCCCAAAACATGAGCGACGGCGTTGACTACGTCCCGATGGGCTGGGGGAAAATCTTCCTCATTCAGTTCTTAAACATTGCAGGGCTCGGACCTATTTTCGGAGCCATCATGGGAGCGGTATACGGTCCGGCGGCATTCCTGTGGATAGTGTTCGGAAGCATATTCGGCGGAGCGGTGCACGATTATCTGTCGGGGATGATGTCCGTTCGATACAAAGGGGTCAGCCTGCCGGAGCTCGGAGGCATCTGCCTCGGCAACGTATTCAGGCAGTTCATGCGCGGCTTTGCGGTATTGCTGATGATACTCGTTGGAGCCGTGTTCATTGCCGGGCCATCGAAGCTCCTGGCCGGACTAACGCCTGATGCGCTGAACTACACCTTCTGGTGCATAGTCATCTTCCTGTACTACATCTTCGCCACCATGCTCCCCATCGACAAGATCATCGGACGGATATATCCCGTGTTCGGCTTCGCGCTGCTGTTCATGGCCGTCGGAATAGGCACGATGATCATCTTCCACGGCGCCCCCGTTCCCGACGTCATACCCGCAAACCTGCACAACATGCATCCCAAGGCCGACAGCTTCCCGCTCTTCCCCATGCTCTTTATCTCGATCGCCTGCGGAGCTGTGTCGGGATTTCATGCCACACAGTCGCCCCTGATGGCAAGATGCCTGCGGAACGAAAAGCACGGACGGCGGGTTTTCTACGGAGCCATGATTGCCGAAGGAATCGTTGCCCTCATCTGGGCCGCCGCCGCAATGAGCTTCTTCGACAACGTTGGAGGCTTGCAGAAGTTCCTTGCCGATAATGGCAACAATGCCGCCGTCGTGGTCTATCACATCGCCCGCTCATGGCTAGGACAGGTAGGAGGATTGCTGGCGATAATAGGAGTGATTGCCGCCCCGATAACATCCGGCGACACAGCCTTCAGATCGGCTCGGCTCATCGTGGCCGACTTCCTCAAATTGCCGCAAAAGCCGCTGCTCAATCGGGCATGGATAGCGCTCCCATTGTTCGTTGCCGGATTCGCCATCCTGCAAATGAACTTCGAGGTTCTGTGGCGATACTTCGCATGGGCCAACCAAACGCTGGCCGCCGCCACGCTATGGATAGTGACCGTTTATCTGGTTCGCGAGAAAAAGTTCTTCTGGATATCCTTCCTCCCCGCCCTATTCATGACCATGGTTGTCGCCACCTACATAGTAGTAGCCCCCGAAGGCCTCCGCCTCTCCCCCACCATCGGCTACATTGCCGGCGGCTGCATCACCGCAACAATAGCCGGCTGCTTCCTTTGGCGGCTTAAGAGGTGATGCTTGCCTCTTAACAGTCTTTTGATATATTAGCTAAGTATTCCAAAAGCAATCTAAAGCGTTACCGATAATTATCCTCTGAACGGATTATGGGACTGTTCCCACGCTTTTTAATTTAATACTATTAACCGTCGCGCGGAACGCGGGAATGACATATTTGGGCGGGCGGAATTACCTTTTGACACAACCTTCTGCATGGCAGGCGTAAAGCGTTTAACAGGAAAACGCCATCGGATTTATTTGGCGGCACCCAAGTCACGAAAAAACGCCATTTGATTCATTTGGCGACACCCAAGTCGCGAAAAAACGCCATCGGATTTATTTGGCGACACCCAAGTCGCGAAAAAACGCCATCGGATTTATTTGGCGACACCCAAGTCATCGGGGCTCCGCTCGCAGCGATTGCAAATGGGGGGCAAGCGATGGTTTTATTGTTGCGGAAAT
>JAITHO010000019.1 GCA_031279915.1 Tannerellaceae bacterium | reverse complement strand
ATCATGCCTCGCCATTTAAGCTCTTCTGTAAAATTAACTTGGTTCATTGTATATATATAAATAATGTATTGCGCAAAGATAAGGCTTGCCGCTTTAATTGAAAATCCGCCCCGCTCCGGGCGCCATAACTAAGGGCTTCATATCCATCGCTGATTTCATCGGCAAATAGCCTGACTTTGGAGGTCCAAGCGGTTCGGACGCTTCGAGGAGCCTCCATCTGAAAATGTTCGCCAAGCCGAAGCCTCTTCAAGATATCTTTAAACGCCTGTTACATAACCGTCCTCGTGCGCTTATACTTTCAATAATATTAGATGTGGTCGCCAATCCGAATATTTATTTTTGAAGCAAAATGGGATGGCAAAAGCTTGATTGGAAAAGTTTCACGCCTTTGCCATATCGCAAAAGCTTGTGAGAAATAAATTTGAAGCGTTTCGATCTCGAAACGGTTAGCGAGAAATGCATTTGAAGTTTTGCGACATCGAAAAAGTTTGCGAGAAACAGTTTTAAGGTTTTGTGATATCGAAAAGACTTGCGAGAAATAGTTTTAAGGTTTTGCGACATCGAAAAGGTTTGCGGGAAACTACTTTAAGGCATTGCGACATCGAAAAGGTTCGCGAGAAATGGTTTTAAGTCTTTGCGACATCGAGAAATCTTGCGAGAAATAATTTTAAAGTTTTGCGACATCGAAAAGGCTTGCGAGAAATAGTTTCTGCTCGTTGCGATTCTTCGCAGGCTCTCCTGCAAATTTTGGAGGGGATGGATGAATGGCGGAGGCTTGACGGGAGCTGGGCGTTGGCGACTGAGAATAGGCATTGCCTCCGGAGCTTCCGCTCATGTCGAGGCTGGATGGAGCAGGCGCAAACTTTCCGCAGATAAGGCCTTGCCGGCCGCGCAGACTAAAGAACCGGCGGTTTTCATCCCTCATAATCCATAATCCGCAAAATCATAATTGCCATAGTTCGCCTTGCAATTAAGAAAGGATTCGTGATTAGTAATTCAATTTTGCGTATGTTTGCAAACAACAAAAAAATAATACATTACATGTTTAAAGAGAAAACCATAGTATATACTTCGGGCACGTTTGATATGTTTCATTATAATCATTTGAGGATGATTAATTATGCCCGCAGCTTGGCCGATATATTGATAGTGGGCGTGAGCACTGATGAGCTCGTAACTTCATATAAGCCAAAACCTATAATTCCATTCCACGAGCGTCTGCAAATTATAGAAGCCTTGAAAACTCCCGACATGGTGATACCGCAACATTCGTTGGATCATACGGATTTGGTAAAGAAGCTGAATATTGATGCCTTCGTGGTGGGCGACGACTGGTTTAAAAAGTATGATTACCTGGAGGAACTTGGGGTTAAGGTGTTTTATTTCCCCTACGGAACGGGGGTTTCTTCATCTAATTTGAGGAAAACCATACACGACACTTATGAGGAGCAGCTATCTATGCGACGAAAGGAGAAACCTGCAGTTGGGCCTGGGAACAAGAAAAATGAACAATAGCAGCACAAAACATATTCTAATTACGGGCGGGACGAAGGGCATTGGCTTGGCCGTTGCGCGGGTGATGGCGCGTTCGGGCTACGATTTGTTGCTCACCTATTGGGCCGACGAGCCTGCTGCGCTTAAGGCCCGTCGGGAATTGAGCGAAGGATTTGCAGTGGAGGTAGCATTGCTCCGGGCGGATGTGGGAGAAAAGGAAAGCGTTGGGAGGATAACCGGCGCTTTGCGAGAGATGCAATGGACGATCGACGCTCTGATATTTAATGCCGGCTTGACTTATCGTTGCCCTTTTGAAGCGATTCGGATGGAGGAATGGGAGAGGGTTTTCTTCGGCAATGTTCATTTCCCAGTCTTTCTTTTGCAGCAGATGCTTGGAGAAGAGCTGTTGAGGCGTGGCGGAAGCGTAGTCTTTACCGGCTCGGCTATGGGAGAGCATCCTCACGCGGCCTCGCTGGCTTATGGCGTAGGCAAGAGCGCGGTTCATGCATTGACGAAAAATCTCGTGAAATTCCTGGCTCCATATAATATTAGAGTGAATGCCATCGCGCCCGGATTCGTGGACACCGATTGGCAAAAAAGCAAAAAGGAAGAGCTGCGGGCAAGCATAGCCGCCAAAATATCCCTCCAACGCTTTTGCCGGCCAGAGGAAATAGCCGAACTCTATCTCCTGGCAATTGAGCATTCATATCTTAACGGCTCCGTTATTTCTGCCGACGGAGGTTATTCATTTCGCTGAAAGAAACCAATGAAAGTATCGGGATATTTGGCATCGCTTAAATCAATAGAAACGGAAAACATTATCGACCGTATGTTTTATCGTCCGATAGGATACGCCGTTGCGCGGCTGCTGCAGCCACTGGGAGTAACGCCTAATACGGTGACAATTGTTTCCATCTTCATCGGCGCATCGGCGGGATATTTCTTCTATATGCCCGACAGGATAAGCAATATGTGGGGAATATTTATGCTGGTTATCGCAAATATACTCGACTGCGTCGACGGACAGCTTGCGCGGCTAACGGGCAAGAAAACAACCCTTGGGCGCATCCTCGACGGCGTGGCAGGCGATATCTGGTTCATCGCCATCTACGTGGGGCTTGCGATGCGGTTGTCGATGCAGTATGGCAACTATTGGTTTTTCTTACCCGCACTTATTTCAGGATTGTCGCATCTTGTACAGTCGAACGTAACAGACTATTACAAAACACTCCATCTGTTCTTCATAGGCGGCGAGAAGGGAACAGATTTTCAGTCGGCAGAGCAGGTAAAACGCTCAGGCGATGCAACAGCTCCCGGCTTGCGGCGCATATTTTACGAAGCCTATAAATATTACACCACGCTCCAGGAATCAGTTACTCCGCAATTGCAAATTATGCTGAAGAATCTTCGCCAACGTTATGGCGAAGATATTCCGAACAGCATACGGCTCACATTCCGCAAGCAAAGCAAGAAGATCATGCGGATAATTGACCTGATGACCTTTAACGGGCGAAGCATAGCCCTATTTGCCATCGTCCTGACAGACCATGTATGGATCTACTTACTATATGAGACAATAGTCCTTAATCTCGTTTTAATAACAGCCATTAAAAAACATGAACGCGTATGTGTAAAAATTGCATAATTTTACGCCATGAAAAAAGATGTTTTAGATATAACCTTCTTGCAAGATTTTTCAGCGCTGTTCAAAAGCAAGATGGGCGTTTATGTGGGAAATGCGATAATAAAATGGTTAAGTGTAGACAAAGTAAATCAGGTTCATGCCAACAGTTGTCACCTGAAAGGTGCAGAATTTACATCAGCGCTGCTTAGCGATCCCTTAATAGAGGTTTCATACAAGATACACAATGCCAGGTATCTCGACGAACTGCCCTCCGGCTCGTTCGTGACCGTTTCTAACCATCCGATTGGCTCGCTCGACGGAATTATCCTGATCGACATATTTGCCTCAAGGCGTCCCGACTTCCGAGTCATGGTCAATGGCTTGCTATCGAATATCTGGGCGATGAACGACAATTTCATTTCCGTGAATCCCAATTCCGGCAATCAAGGCCCCGACATCCGAAACGTGAACGGCATCCGCGCCTCGCTTGCTCATCTGAGCGAAGGGCATCCGATGGGATTTTTTCCAGCAGGCGCCATTTCGTTCGGACATAACTGGATGAGAGAGATACTCGATTTGCCATGGACGCGCAACGTGATCCGTCTGATTCGCAAGTCGCATGCGCCAGTCTTTCCCGTTTATTTCGACTTCCGAAACTCCATTTACTTCTATATTCTCGGAAAAATAAGCTGGCGCATCCGCACTCTACGAATCCCCGCAGAAGTATTTAACAAGCACGGCAAAACCGCTCACGTTCACATAGGCGCTCCAATTCCCGCTTCTACGATAAGCTCCATTACGGACGATGACGAGCTTGCCGATTTTCTTTATCGGCAAACTTATGGAGCGAAGGTGGAGGAATGAAACTCTGCTGGAGATCGGGCTTCGCTATGCTTCCATAGCCCAAATTCCATACGGTTTTCCCTTAAATTGTCTTGGCGGCCAACCTCCCTTATCCAAGTTAGGCGCTCCGTCAACAATGTTGGTAGCGTGAGCAACTTGCTCGGGGAAGCTTTCAACAATGTTGGTAGCGCGAGCGACTTGCTCGGGGAAGCTTTCAACAATGTTGGTAGCGCGATCGACTTGCCTGGGAAGCTTTCAACATTGTTGGTAGCGTGATCGACTTGCGTGGGAAGCTTTCAACATTGTTGGCGATGCTCCAAACTTGGGCTGGAAGGTTAGCGAACGGGGTATAATCCCTCCCAAAAATGTCCTTTAGCCGGAAAATATCGGCACATTACTTTGAAGGATGCTTTAGCGGAGATTCAGAGATAATATCTCTCCGAATAATGCTGTAAAGAACAGGAAAAGCCTCAGTTCATAGCTCGAAATAAGCCATCAACTATGATTCCTGAAATCAATATCCCCAAAGCAAATAAAAGGGAAGAAATGCAATGTTGTTCGCCAAAATGAAAGCCATTATATGCAGAAATTACTGTCCTTCGGAGGTACTTCAATCGGCAAAAGTTAAGAAGAGCTTTTAGGAAAGGAAATGAGGTATTGTTGCAGTCAAATCATAAACAGCTCCCCTTCGCCTATATTTTATAAGGTATTTATGCGGAAAACAGATAGAATCTCCTGATTAATGCAGCGAAACTTGCTTCAATTAATTAGAAAATATATAACTTGCGGCCTAAATCAAAAACAAAATAATGATAACAGATATGGAGAATTTTGCATTGATGTTTTTTGAATTTGCGCTGCTCGGAATCATCGCATTTATGATTACCGAAATCGTACTCCAAGGCCGACGACCTAGCTTCGTTTCGATTGATAACGCCAGCCAATTTAATTTCATTTCACAAGAGAATACATCCGGCGAAAACGAAGACGAGAATATACTTCAAGTAATCGAACAAGCAATAATGCTGGACAGTAATCGCACAGACGCATACTTCCTGAAAGGGAAGTTTTATGCAATGCGCAATGATTTTACGCCGGCAATCGAAGCCTTCAAACAGGTAATTCGCCTCGATCCTCATTACAGCGCCGCTTATTATCATCTCGGAGAAATTTATTTCCTGCAAAACGACTACCAAAAAGCCATTGAATACTTCGAGTCTAACGTCGTATTCGATCCAACAAACAGCGACGCATATTATCATTTGGGGAAAGCTTATTTGAAGAATGAACTCAACAAAAGCGCCATCGAAATGCTGGAGAAATCAATCCTAATCAACAACAAGCATGTTGAAGCATTGCTAATGCTCGGACTCGCTTTTGTGGCCTGCCAAGACTATCAATCGGCCGTAAAACCTCTCGAAGAGGCTATCAAATTGAAGCCGGATTACGTTGAGGCTTATACCGCCCTCGGCAATGTTTTTCTACTGCAAGGAAACGCTGTGCAGGCTATCGAAATATATCGGCAGGCAATACATCTGGACGGGAATAATCCCGACATTTATGCCATTCAGGCTAACGCTTACATTGCCGACGAACGATACGAATCGGCCATCTCTACCTGCCGGAAAGCGCTCGAACTAAGTCCGAACGACGGCAAACTTTATGTCATGCTCGGCAACGCTATGTTCGCAAAAAAAGATTATATAGAAGCGCTGCATGCATGCGAAATGGCTTTGGAATTAAATCCGCGGCTTGTGGAAGCTCACGTTGTTGCCGGGAACTCATATTATGCGATTCACAACTTCCCCCAAGCGCTCGAATCATACAAAAGAGCTCTGGAAATAGACCCAAGGCACGTGCTGGCTGAGAAGCATTTCTTGTATCTGCACAACGAACAGCAGCAAGAGGATTCGGATTGAGGGGGCACTTATTTCCTCGCCCCGCAACAACTTTCCGACCCTCATCCGTTTTCCTTGCATTATTATAATACTATCTTTGCCGCATTGACCCCGTAACGTTAAATCGACTATTATCGTAATTAAATCGCTACTCAAACATGAAAACAAGATTCTTTTTAATTGCGCTTCTGACAAGCGTATGCGCCTTAGCGCAAACTAACATCCCCGACTGGGAAAATCCCGAAGTATTTGCTGTTAACAAAGAAGAGACAAGAGCTACGGCAATTCCCTATCCTTCGCTGCAAACCGCAATCGCAAATAATCCCCAGGAATCGCCTTACTTCAAGCTCCTCAACGGGAATTGGAAGTTCAAATGGTCGGCCAAGATTGCCGATGTGCCGGCTGGATTCTACGAAGAAAATTATAACGCAGGTAGTTGGAAGGAGATTCCGGTGCCGGGATGCTGGGAGTTCAACGGATATGGATTGCCCTTCTACGTTAATATCGGATACGGATTCAAAGCCAACATTCCGCTAATCGACCGCGATGACTCGCCCACAGGCGCCTATCGACATCAATTCAACATTCCCGAAAGCTGGAGCGGACGACGGGTGTTTCTCCACTTCGAGGCAGGAACCAACTCCATGTATGTTTGGGTTAACGGCAAGAAGGTGGGATACACGCAGAACTCTAAGAGCCCTGCCGAATTTGATATCACTCCATACATCCGTCCCGGAGGCAACATTCTCGCCTGCGAGGTGCATAAGTTTAGCGATGGATACTATCTCGAGGATCAGGACATGTGGAGAATGGGCGGAATTATCCGCAACGTTTATCTGTACAGCACGGCGCAAAGCAGGATTCTCGACTTCTTTGCTCATCCCGACCTCGATGCTGCCTATAAGAATGGCGTTTACTCTGTCGACGTAAAGATCAAGAACTATGCAGCCAAAGCCGAAAACGCGCAGCTTCAGATGCTCATCCTCGACAAGGCCCAGAAGAAGGTTGCCGGGCAAACGAAAACGATCGCATTGCCCGCCGCTAATGTCGCCGAAGCTGTTTTCAGCGGAACCATAAGCAATCCCGAAAAATGGTCGGCCGAAACTCCCAATCTATATACATTAATTATATCCCTTATAAACTCAAAGGGCGATGTTATTGAAGCCACCTCCGCGCGCATTGGTTTCCGGAAAGTAGAAATCAAAGACGGACAGTTCTTCATCAACGGCAAGAAGATATATTTCAAGGGAGTCAATCTCCACGAGTTCGACACCAAAACAGGGCAGGTTGTATCCCGCGAAACCATGATGCGCAATCTGAAGCTGATGAAGGAACTCAACATTAATGCTGTGCGCACTTCGCATTATCCGCAGCAACCGCTATGGTACGACCTGTGCGATGAGTACGGCATTTACCTCGTTGACGAAGCCAATCTTGAGTCGCACGGAATGGGATACGGCGCTGAGAATCCGGCCAACTTCCCCCAGTGGCAAGCGGCTCATCTCGACAGGGCGGTAAGGCTGGTTGAACGGGATAAGAATCACCCATCCGTTGTGATATGGTCGCTCGGCAATGAAGCGGGCAACGGCGTGGCATTCAAGTCGAATTATGCATGGATAAAGGCCCGCGACAAGAGCCGCCCTGTGCAATACGAACGGGCAGGGCGCGAAGCAAATACCGATATCATTTGCCCCATGTACTCCAGCCTCCCCTCCATGCAGCGCGATGCGGAGCAAGACCTGGGAAGGCCCTTCGTGCTGTGCGAATATGCTCACGCGATGGGCAATAGCATGGGCAACATGCAGGAATATTGGGACGTGATGCGCAGCTCGAAGAACATGCAGGGGGGATTCATTTGGGAGTGGTACAATCATGGCTTTGCGGCTCGAGATGAGTATGGACGCGCCTACTGGGCTTACGGCGGAGATTTGGGAGGATGGAACTATCCTAACGATGGCAACTTCTGCATGGACGGAATCGTTAGCCCCGACCAACAGTATCTGCCCCACACTCATATAGTGAAAAAAGTGTACCAGAACATACTGTTCAAAAACAAGGATGTGGCAAGCGGACTGATAACTGTTGCCAACGATTTCAACTTCATCCCCATCGGGAAAGATAATTATACCTTCAAATGGAGGATACTGAAAAACGGGCAGATCGTAGCCGAAGGCCCATTCGAAGTATCCGTTCCAGCCGGTAGCCAAAAGGACGTGAAGCTGCAGCTGCCCGCATTAGCTGCCGAAGCCGGCTCCGAATATTTTCTCCAATTATTTGCATATACCACAAAGGCCAGCGAATTTATTCCCGCCGGATATGAAGCAGCTAAGGAAGAATTTGCTTTCCCCGTGAATAATTACTTCGCCTCAAGCGACAAGGCCGCCATTGCCAAACCCGAGTTTGACCGCGAACGCCTAACCGTTAAAGCAGGCGGCATCACCTACCTCTTTTCCGACCTCGCCCCACGCGGATTTATGCGACGCGCTGCCGGAGGAGGGCCACTCATTGCCATCCTCAAAGGCGACGCCAACGTGCTGAGCAGCATGCCCCGCCTCAACTTCTGGCGCGCTCCAACCGACAATGATTTCGGAAGCAACGAACCCTCCAACCTCAAGCTCTGGGATGCCGCATCACACAATTTTGTATACACATTTCGCGGGGCAGAGGAGAAAAACAACGCAGTCACGCTGGATTATACAGCCAAGCTGCGCGGCATCGAAGCCTCCGTTGACTTGCGATACAGGGTCAACGCCAACGGTAGCCTAACCGTTGAGGCCCACTATCGCGCCCTCGCCGACCTCCCCGAAATGATGAGATTCGGCATGATAATGTCGCTACGCGCCGAATACGACAACTTTAGCTGGTACGGGCGCGGTCCTTGGGAAAATTATGTTGACAGAAACGGCGATACCTTCATGGGAATATGGAGCGGAAAAGTGGCCGACCAAGCCTTCCCCTACTTCCGCCCGCAAGAAACCGGCAACAAAACCGACGTTCGATGGCTAAGCCTCCGCAACGCATCGGGCAGCGGAATCCGAATCGACGGAGCCCAGCCTCTTTCGGTAAGCGCCCTCAACAATTATCCCGAAGACCTTGATCCGGGCCTCACCAAAAAGCAGCAGCACTGGTCAGACGTCGTTCCGCGCAACGAGGTGGTTCTCAGCGTCGACCTCTTCCAGCGCGGCCTTGGCGGAACCGATTCCTGGGGCGCAAAACCTCTCGACAAATATCGCTTCACGGCAAAGGAATACAAGTACGCTTATACCATCACCGTCGAATAAAGGTCGCTTCAAATAGCAGCCTTTTCCTGCATTACGCTTCGGCAGCAAAAGCGAATTTTACGTTGGTAAATGAGCTTTTTGCTGCCGTTGCAATTCTAGTGAAGGTTTTACAAATATTTTTTTTCTGAAAATCCTCGCGAGGGGATTTCCCAATTCAACATTTTCACCGGATCCCCTCGCTAGTGAAACCTCCAAAACAAAAAAAGTTGCGAATCCCATGGCGAGGGATTGGGCCAAAACTTTATTTTACCCCTGTCCCACGTTGAGTTATTCAAAGAATCGGGCAAAATTATCGCCTCCCTCGGCATGTAAGAGCTCCAAAACTTTGTTTTGGGGGCTTCCATCGGCTCTGAAACCCGAAAAATGGGAAAATTGTATAAAACCCCTCGCGAGGGAAAGCTCCAAAACATTGTGGTGGAGTTTTCCCTCGCGAGGGGATTGGCTAAAAAAACGTTTTGGAGTTTTCCCTCGCGAGGGGATTGGCCGAAAAAACGTTTTGGAGCTTTCCCTAGCGAAGGGTTTTGCCAATAAGTTGTGGTGGAGATTTCCCTCGGCGAGGGATTTGGCCGATAAGTTGTGGGGGTGATTTCCCTCGGTGGGGATTTGGCCGATAAGTTGTGGGGGAAAAATCCCTCGATGGGAGAAGGGGCCGGCGATTTTTGGTGAAGGAATCAATAGGAAATTGAGCACAGGAGCCATCCGAAATATCGCCTTCCTTAAAAGAAAACCCTTCCTAATTTATATTTTTGGCCCATGAACCTCCCCTATCAATTTGCGGCAGCAACGAAAGCGCTTTTAGGCGATGAATATGACCGGTTTGCGAGCGCCATGCGGGCAACTCCTCCGACTAGCCTGCGCTTGAACATTCGGAAATACGCAGCTCCGCCGCCTGGCGCCGAGCCCGTTCAATGGTGCGCATCGGGCTACTATTTGCCGGAACGCATCTCGTTTACATTCGACCCGCTTTTTCATGCCGGAGCATACTACGTGCAAGAAGCGGCCTCGATGTTTGTAGCTCAGGCGGTGCAGGCATGGGTTGAGGGGCCGGTTAGATGCCTCGATCTGTGCGCTGCGCCGGGAGGAAAATCGACTTTGCTGAGCGCAGTTCTTCCCGCGGGAAGCTTGTTGGTATGCAACGAGGCCATTCGTAGTCGCGTGGGAGTTTTGGCGGAAAATATAACAAAGTGGGGGAATCCAAACGCAATTGTTATCAACAATGATCCGGCGGAGATAGGCCGCCAACTGGGAGATTTCTTCGACATTATCGTTGCGGATATGCCCTGTTCCGGCGAAGGGATGTTTCGGAAATACGCTAAAAGTGTTGATTCATGGAGCCCCGACTTAGTTCGTCTGTGCGCCGCCCGCCAGCGCAGAATTTTTGCCGACGTATGGGATGCACTGCGTCCCGGCGGCCTTTTCGTGTACAGTACATGCACCTTCAACGCCGAGGAGAATGAAGAAAACATTCGCTTCATGATGAAGGAAACCGATGCCGAAGTCTTGTCAATTCCAATCGAACAAAGCTGGGGAGTTGCGGGAAATTTGCTGTACAACTTCCCCGTTTATCGCTTTCTCCCCCATCGAATCAGGGGCGAAGGCTTTTTCCTTGCAGCATTGCGCAAGCCCGGCATGGCGCCTCCCCGACGCGCGAAAGCTTGGAAGCGCGAAAAATCGAGAGCTACTGCTCCGGCTCAGCTTGGCGAATGGCTCGTCGGCCCCGAAGATTTCGAGCTGGAAATGAGGAACAATATCGTGAGGGCTCTGCCTCGCATTCATGCCGACGACTATGCCTTTCTCGCAAGCCAAGTTCGCACCGCATCGCCCGGCATCAACATTTGCGAGCTGAAAGGGAAAGATATGGTTCCGACGCACGCCCTTGCAATGAGCATCGCTCTAAACCGAAATGCGTTCCAAACCGTTGAAGTTGATCTGCCAACCGCCATCGCCTACCTCCGCAAAGACACGCTACACATCGACTGTCGCGCCGGATATGTATTGCTAACTCATCGCGGCCTGCCTCTGGGTTTCGCCAAGCAGTTAGGCTCCCGTATCAATAATTTGTACCCTCCGGAATGGCGAATCCGGCAAAATAGGCCCTCAGGAGATGAAGGCGGATGACATACTGTCGCATAAAAAAGCGTGTAAGCCTTTCCGGAGAAAGGTTCACACGCTTGTGGGATGAGGCGCTGATCGTCAGTTTATACTTTGGCCTGAAATTCCGGGATAGTCAAAACCCCTTCATTTTCGGCAAATCAATGCAGTAAAGCAATTGTGAGGAGTGACCGATTAATCTGCACAAAGATTCTTGCGTGCCCTAGGCGATCTGCCAGCGCTTCAGGAGCGGAAAATACTCCTTCATCTGAGCAATTGCCTCCTCTCGTGTGAAGTTTTGCCCTGAATCCTTATTAAATTCCTCAACAAACTGAGCGCAGTGCTCAATCATTTCGTCCATTGTAACATCTTGCGCAAAAGC